>DLUN01000103.1 GCA_003444615.1 Syntrophomonas sp. | reverse complement strand
ACCGGCTGTGCAGACTATTACTGCCAGCCTTGCTAACGACTTCAAATTCACCCTAAATGGTGAAGCTTGGACCCCCAAGGATGCAGATGGAAGCACTATGGCTCCTATTGTCTACAATGACAGAACCTATTTACCAGCCCGTGCCATAGCTGAAGCTCTGGGAATTACGGTTGGCTGGGATGCGGATACCCGTACGGTAATCCTGGGCGAAGCTCCCGCTCCTGTGGAAGAAGAGCCTGTTGAGGAAGAACCTATTGAGGAAGAGCCAATCGAAGAAGAGCCAATTGAGGAAGAGCCAATAGCTCCCGAAGCCGAATTAGCTATTGAGCCGACTGGCAGCGACTTCAGCAAGAGCGCTCCGGCAGACATCCCCATCAATATCACTTGGGGACCGGCCACAGCGATCACCGAGATTACTGGCTCAGCTCTGAGCGGAGCTGTAAAGATCAACCCAGAAGCAGACAAGCACTATGCAGTAACTGATAATGGTGATGGAACTGCTGTATTAACTATCAAGACTGAAATTACCAAGTTATTACCGGTTGACATCGCTATGGTTCCCGAGGGTACAACTTTGACTTTGACCATTGCTTTTGACAATGGTGATAAGAAAGACTTTGCGGTTACGGTAGCAAAATAAAGACCCCAAAGTATGAAACATATGTGCGGCAGAGGATAAACACTCTGCCGCTTTTTTGATAAATTTTTGTATTAGTATACTGGCCATTACCATAATGTTCTATGGTAATAATAAGAGTAGCAAAAAAATAAACATGTACTGCCAAGGGGGGCTTTGATGCACGAATATGTAGGCAATGTCCACCTGCATTCCACTTATTCAGACGGTGCCTTGACTATTCCGGCGATAGCTAAAATAGGTGCCCGAAAGGGTCTGGATTTCTTGATTGTAACCGATCACCAGACTCTGGCCGGACTGGAACAGGAGCAGGAAGGATACTATGATAAAACCCTGGTTTTAATCGGTATGGAAGCCAACGAACACAGTCATCATTATCTGGCTCTTAATGTTCATAAAGTAGTCCCCGATAATGAAAACCAGCCCCAAAAGGTAATTGATGAGGTAAACCAGCAGAATGGCATCGGGATTATTGCTCACCCAGTAGAGAGAGGGTCAAAATTTTATCATAATGGATTAGTTTTTGAGTGGACAGACTGGTCAGTACAGGGCTTTCAAGGAATAGAAATCTGGAATTATTTATCTCGCTGGCGTGACCAACTGACCAATATTATGTCAGGGCTAAGGCTTATCATACGTCCCTCAGTTTCTTTACATAAGGGGCCTTACCGTCAAACCTTGGATATCCTGGATGGCTACCAGTCCAGAGGACAGCGGGTTTTTGCTTACGGAGGCTCAGATGCTCATGGAATAAGAATCCGATTGCCCTTGATAAATGTGGATATAGGGTCTTATGAAGAAGGATTCCGTTCCATTAATACGCATATCTTAAGTGAACAGCCCTTACAGGGCAGCCTAGCCCATGATAAAAAACTGATTTATACCGCACTAGCTGAGGGGAACAGCTGGGTTGGCTGTGACTATTATAAAGACAGCCGGGGATTTCGCTTTTTAGCTCAAAGTCCTCAGGGAAAGTGGGGTATGGGAAGCGTGGTGCCCTATCACGACAATATAACTTTACGGGTGCAAACTCCCCACCATGCTCGAGTAGCCTTAATGCGCAATGGTAAACCCTGGTCTTTTAGCCAGGGACACCACCACAGATTTCCGGTTAACCGTCTGGGTGTTTACCGGATTGAGGCCCAGCATCGCCGCATTCTGAAGTGGCAGCCCTGGATATTTTCGAACCCGATTTGGATCCTTTGATGGCTATTTTAGGCCTATAAACTAGAAAAAAGGACTTATATAGCATAACAATTTAGGACGAAAGCACAATTTTTGACAATATAGTTGCAGACAAAAAACAGGCTAAGTGCTTGATAAATCGGCAATATTAGCCTTTTTAATTTTTTCTGGGGCCCTTAATCAATATTGTAATAATTTTCACAAAGCAGGTAACCAAGACAAAAGAATAGAATAGAGTGGATTAAAGTGGAGCAAAGTGGCAGGTAGTCCCTGAATTAGATTGGATGGGGGGCAGTTACGGTGTTTCTAGGTGAATACCAGCATTCCCTTGATACAAAAGGCCGTTTGACTATTCCTTCTAAATTCAGGGAACAATTAAAAGACCGGTTTGTGGCTACCAAGGGTTTGGAAAACTGCATTTTCCTGTTTTCGCAAGATGAGTGGCGCAATATCGAAGCTAAACTGCATTCACTACCAATGACCCGTGCTGATGCCCGCTCTTTTGTTCGATTTTTTTTCTCGGGAGCTTCAGAATTAGAACTAGATAAGCAGGGAAGAACGGTATTGCCATCGAATCTAAGAGAATATGCAGGAATTGACAAAGATATTGTCATTATTGGCGTAGGGTCCCGGGCTGAGATTTGGGCTGCGGATAAATGGGTAGAATACAACCAGAATAATGCCGGGCATTACGAGCAGCTTGCCGAAAGTCTTGTAGACCTGGGTATTTAGGAGCGATAATTTGCACCTGCCGGTGTTGCTTGATGAAACCATATCAAACTTAGCCGTTAACCCCACAGGTACTTATGTGGATTGTACGGTGGGGGGAGGGGGACATCTGCAAAAATTGCTGCAGATGTTAAAACCCGAAGCCAGGGTTTTGGCTTTGGATAAAGATTTGGATACCTTAGGCAAAACCAGAAATAAATTTAACAATGAGCCCAGAGTTGATTTTATCCATGAAGATTTTCGCTATCTTGCCAGAGTCCTGGCTGAACTTAATGTGAATAAGGTTGATGGAATACTATTGGATCTGGGTGTATCCTCATACCAGTTGGATTCGCAGGATAGAGGGTTTAGCTTTCATGATGATGCTCGTTTAGATATGAGAATGAATCGCGCTAACAAGCTGTCGGCTTGGGATGTGGTAAACACTTATAGCGAGACAGAACTGGTCCAAATACTGTATAAATATGGGGAAGAAAAATATGCTCCATTTATCGCCAGTAAAATAGTTAAAATGAGACAAGATAGACCTATTGATACTACTTTGGAATTGGTGGAGTTGATCAAGGCGGCAGTTCCGCCTAGCTACCGGCGAGCCAAGCATCCAGCTCGTAAGACGTTTCAGGCCTTGCGAATCGAAGTAAACGACGAATTAGGGGCAGTGGAAGAAGTACTTCCTCAAACGGTCAACCTGCTCAATGAAGGAGGCAGACTGTGTGTAATTACTTTTCACTCACTGGAAGACCGAATCGTCAAGCGTTTTATGCAGAGGGAAGCTCGAACATGTGTCTGTCCACCAGGATTGCCGGTATGTACTTGCAATCACCAAGCTAGACTAGAAATATTAACCCGTAAACCGATACAACCTTCGGTTACGGAGTGTCAGCACAATCCGCGAGCACGTAGTGCGAAACTCCGGGTAGCCAGAAGAATCTAGTTCTACTACTCAGGGAGGAAGAATAGGATGATACAGGCAGGTTTAGATTATTCGAACAATTGGGATGCCGAATCCTTTTACCGGCCGGTACCTCAGGTGAAAAAAGTGCGGCGCACTTATCGAACATCAAATCCGAAGGGGAAGGTATTCGTCAAAACGGCGGTGGCATTGTTCGTTTATGCCCTGGTCCTGGTTTATCTGTGTATTAAAGGTGCTTTATTAGGGTATCAGATTGTGGAACTGGAAAATGAAATAAAAGACTTAGAGACTGCCAATAATCGTATTGAGTATAGTATAGCAGAGAAGTGCTCTCTGAGTTATATTGAAATAGCGGCCCACGAATTGGGCATGACAAAAGCAGAGCAGGGCATAACGGTTGCAGTGGTACCGGAATTTGAGCCCATTATCATAAATGAGAATGATACCCCAACTACTAATCAAATAGGACAGAATCCCTTGAATAAACTGTATAATAATCTTCTCCTGCTTGCCCACAATAATCTATAATGCAGCGGGGTGAACCTCTATGCAAATAACTAATTTACAAGTTCGAAAGCGTATTGCCACGCTTTTTTTCTTGTTTACCATAGTTTTAATATTACTGGGGAGCCGGTTATTCTGGGTTCAATTTGTGCGAGGGGCGGAATTGTCAGAAAAAGCACTGCAAAACCGTATGCGTGATATCCCAGTAGAAGCCAAAAGGGGCATAATCTATGATCGCAATGGTGAGGAATTAGCCATATCTATTAGCGCCGATTCGGTATATGCTATTCCAGCGGAGGTTTTGGCTTCCAAGGAAGAAAGGGAAATTGCCGCAAAGTTGGCAGCCATTCTGGAAGCCGATGAGGACAAGATTTACAACCGCATTACCCGCAGCAGTTCTTTTGAGTGGGTTAAAAGGCAAATTTCACCGGAACAGGCTCAACAGATTAAAGACGCTGATTTACCGGGTATAGGTCTTACCGAGGAAAGTCGTCGTTATTATCCTAAAAAGACTCTGGCCAGCCACATTTTAGGTATTTCTGGTGTGGATAATACTGGGCTGGAGGGAATTGACAATTATTATGATGAACTGGTAGGTGGAACTAAGGGCAGGATAATAATTGAGCATGATGCCGTGAATCGGCCTATACCTGAAGCTACCCATAAATATATTCCCCCCGTTGACGGAGCCCATTTAGTCCTGACCATAGATGAGACTATTCAATATATAACAGAACGGGAACTCGACAAAGTGTATAAGGAGCGTCAGGCCAAATCTGCCGCAGCTATTGTTATGGATCCTAAAACCGGAGAGATATTGGCTATGGCCTCACGTCCCACCTTTGACCCCAATAATTACAATGATTATCCGGCTGAAAACCGTAGGAATTATGCCATTAATGATGCCTTTGAACCAGGCTCCACTATGAAAATAACTACCGCAGCTATGGCCATGGAAGAAAAAGTAGTGGGACCTGCTAGTCAATTTTATTGTCCGGGATATATCAAGGTTGGTAAGGAGACTATCCGGTGTGCTAGTGGTACAGCTCATGGCAGTCAAACCTTTGCGCAAATAGTTGAAAAATCCTGTAACGTAGGCTTTGTACAGGTAGGTTTGGATTTGGGTTTGGAAAAATACTATAAGTATTTACATGCCTTTGGTTTTGGGAAAACTACCGGTATAGATCTGCCTGGTGAAGCTGCGGGCATTATAGTTCCTGAATCCCGGGCCATGCAAATAGATTTGGCTACTATGGCTTTTGGGCAGGCCAATGCAGTGACAGCAATGCAGTTGGTAGCTGCCGTAGGGGCAGTAGCCAATGAAGGCAAGCTTATGCAGCCTTATTTGGTGCGACAGGTAATTGATAAGGACGGTCAGGTGATAAAGAAAAATGAACCCAAGGTGGTAAGGCAGGTTATATCTAGGGATACCGCCCGGGAACTGTGTTATATACTGGAAGGTGAGGTTACTAATGGGACGGGGAAAAATGCCTATATGCCTGGTTACCGGGCTGCTGGCAAAACCGGAACTGCCCAGAAGATAGCTCCTACTGGCGGATATATGGCTAACGAATATGTAGCATCCTTCATAGGTTTTGCACCGGCTGATGATCCTCGTTTGGTATGTATGGTAGTAGTAGATGCGCCCCAGGGTTATCCCTACTACGGCGGGTGGGTAGCTGCTCCAGCTTTTAAGATAATTATGGAGGATTCACTGCGTTATCTAGATGTTCCCAAGCGAGAAGAGACCGATCCCAACGAACCGGCTACACCCCAGAATCGACAGGTTTTGGTTCCTGATGTAGTAAACCTGCCGTTGTCGGAAGCCCTTGCCACCATAAAGGACCGCAATCTTTCTGCAAAGGTTAGCGGTGAAGGCAATATTGTCTGGCAGCAGACCCCTAAACCCAATACCAAGGTAAACCTCAATTCTGAAGTTATTATATATTTGTCACCTTTTGAGCTAGATGGCGAGAATACAGAGGTAACCGTGCCAGATCTACAGGGAAAATCCTTGAAAGAAGTGGCTAAGATTCTAGCTGATTTAGGACTTCATCTAATACCCGAAGGTTATGGCCTGGCGTATGACCAAAATCCAGCACCAGGCAAAATAGTAACTAGTGGGTCAAATATTAAAGTGAAATTTCAACCGGTTGGAGAGTAGCTAAGAAAGGATGGTCGCCCATGCGGTTAGGCGAGGTATGTCAGGGCATCAATTACCAAATAATCCAGGGTAGCATGGATACTCCCATAACTGGTGTGTGTTATGACTCCCGTAAAGTAGAACCGGGAAACCTTTTCGTCTGCGTGGTAGGTGAAAAGACCGATGGGCATCTGTTTGCCCAACAAGCGGTACAGTCAGGCGCTGTTGCAGTAATGGGCGAAAGAATAATTGACTTAAGCCCGCCAACGGCTTTAATTGTCACTGCCGATACGCGGGCGGGATTGTCCAAGGCAGCTGCCAATTACTATGGGCATCCCTCTAAAAGCCTTAGAGTAGTTGGGGTAACTGGCACCAATGGTAAAACTACTACCACTCATCTTATCCAGGCCATTTTGCATGAGCATCAGCGAAGGACTGGGATAATGGGAACTTTATATGCCCGCCTGGGCAATACCAGCAAAGACTACGGACATACCACTCCAGAATCGGTGGATATACAGGAATTTTTCAAGCTTTTGAAGGATAATGGAGCAGATTATGCAGTTATGGAAGTATCTTCCCATGCTTTAGATCTAAAAAGAGTGGATGATATTGACTTTGATGTAACGGTGCTTACTAATTTAACTCAGGATCATTTAGATTATCACCAGACCATGGAAATGTATCGCGAGGCTAAACTAAAACTGTTTAAGATGATGGCTAAAAAGCCTGACAGCTTCTGTGTTATTAACGGGGATGACCCATCGGCTAAATATTTCACTCAAGCTTGTCAGGTATCGTATTATACTTATGGAATTACATCTTCTGTAGATGTGCAGGCTAAGAAGATTCACAGCACTCTTAAGGGGACTGAGTTTGAAGTAACCTATGAAAACCAAGTGTTTACTATCCAAATGAAATTAATAGGGGGATTCAGCGTATACAATGCTTTAGCGGCTATTGCTTTTGCCCTGGCAGAAAAAATCCCCGTTCCCACCATTCAAGTAGCCTTAGCTAAAATAGAAGGTGTAGCCGGTCGATTTGAACAGGTAAACCTGGGACAGAACTTTACCGTGGTTGTGGATTATGCTCATACACCCGATGGGCTGGAAAACATCCTGAAAACCGGCCGCCAATTGGTGCAGAATCGTTTGATCACTGTTTTTGGCTGTGGTGGTGATAGGGACAAAACCAAAAGGCCTTTGATGGGGAAAATTGCCGGGCAATACTCTAACTTTTGTATAGTGACTTCTGATAATCCCCGTACAGAAGACCCTCAGGCTATTATTGACGACATTCTGGTGGGCCTTAATCAGGTGGAAACTTCTCGCTATGCAGTTATTCCTGATCGGGGTGAAGCCATTAGGCATGCCATCAGTATTGCTAAAGAGGGTGATTTAGTAATAATCGCCGGCAAAGGCCATGAAACATATCAGTTGGTCATGGATCAGGTATTGGATTTCGATGACCGGCTGGTAGCAGCCCAGATGATTAAGGAGAAGATGGAATTGTGAAGCTGAGTTTAGAATACATTCAGCAGGCTACTGGTGGCAGCATAATCAGAGAGGCCCAGGGGTTGGAAATTACCGGAGTCACCACTGATTCCCGCCAGGTAAAAAGTGGGGATATCTTTTTTGCCATTCAGGGTGAAAATTTTGACGGGCACCAGTTTGTGGAACAGGCTTTTGCTAAGGGTGCAAGTTCTGCGGTTGTTTCAGATCCTAGCAAGCAGTATGGCCACCGGCAGGGATTAATTGTGGTTGCTGATACTATTCAAGCCTTGCAGGATTTGGCATCCAGCTGGAGAAAGAATTTTTCCCTGCCTTTGATTGCGGTAACGGGTAGTGTTGGTAAAACTACCACCCGCGATATTCTTGGTGCGATCTTATCTACCAGGTGGTCAACTTTAATTCCCCAAGCCAATTACAATAATGACATCGGGTTGCCT
The DNA here is from genome assembly GCA_003444615.1 of Syntrophomonas sp. GTDB lineage: Bacteria > Bacillota > Syntrophomonadia > Syntrophomonadales > Syntrophomonadaceae > DTU018. The sequence goes on along the minus strand of DLUN01000103.1, from coordinate 527 downwards.
TTGACATTGTTGCGTTTAGGTGTTGAACATAAAGCCGCCGTGGTAGAATTAGCTATGCGGGGGCCCGGGGAAATCCAAAGATTAGTGAGAATAGCCCGGCCAACTGCAGCGGTTATTACCAATGTTGAACCAGTTCATTTAGAAACCCTGGGAAGCCTAGAAAACATAGCTAAGGCCAAGTGTGAAATACTGGAGTCGGTTAAGGATTTTGCTATTATAAACGGTGATAATCCATATCTGGAAAAAGCAGCAGCCGATTATACTTGTCCTCGTTATACCTTTGGTTATAATGAAAACTGTGATTTTCGATTGGTTAGTACAGCTTTGACTGGTGGGAGGCTGAATGTATATGCCCGGCTTCTTAAGGAGGAAGTCCGTTTTGAGTTTGCTATTCCAGCACGCCAGTTAGCCGGCAATATAATAGCTGCGGCAGCGGTAGCCTATTTGTATGGATTTAATGTTGAGGAAATCGACCAGGGGCTTACTCAATACAAGCCAACTGGGAACCGTTTATCTATAACTAGCCT
>DLUN01000199.1:3755-4486 GCA_003444615.1 Syntrophomonas sp. | reverse complement strand
AGATGTGTATAAGAGACAGATTGACAGTACTGTTACCGTAGCCTGATCTCCGATAGACACTACTTCCATAGGGTGGCGCACATAACGGTCGGCCAGTTCAGATATATGCACCAATCCATGGGCTTTAACAACCATAAGCCCTTTACGGCGGGAAAAGTCTCTTATCCAACCCCGCAACTCAGCATCTTCCGATATCTCTTCAGCAACGATATCCATAGCTCCCTGCAAGGCCGCGGCGGTGTCATGTATTTCTTCCCCTATATAGGAAGTGGCTTCCTGCAGAGGATCTCCTGAAGCCGGGAATGACCATAAATAATCGGCAAGAGGTTGCAGCCCTCTGGCCCGGGCGGTGCTGGCACGGGTTTTGCGTTTGGGACGATAAGGAAGGTAAATATCATCCAATTCCACCATTTTCGTAGCTGCTTCGATTTGACTTTGCAGCTCCGGAGTTAGTTTGCCTTGCTCGTCAATAAGACGTATTATTTCCTCTTTACGCTGTTTTAAGTTTCGATGGTATTTCAGCCGCTCTTCGATAAAACGCAGGGCATTTTCATCCAGAGCACCAGTCATCTCTTTGCGGTAACGGGCAATGAAAGGAATAGTATTGCCAGCGTCCAGCAAATCGATTACTGCATTGACCTGTTTATAAGATAGGCTGGTCTCCTCTTGAATAAGTCGAATGATCTTTTCCACTAATAATCTCCTTAATCAGATTAGTACTTTAGCAGGCT
>DLUN01000199.1:2080-3496 GCA_003444615.1 Syntrophomonas sp. | reverse complement strand
TATAAGTTATGGTCGGTGAAGTATATACCGGAATCTATAGATTGCGCTTACCTGTCCCGGGAGCCTTGCGAAATATTAACAGTTATTTATTAAAAGGACAGGATGGATGGGCGGTTATTGATGCCGGGCCTAATTTACCGGGCTGCCGCGAAAAATGGGAAACGGCTATGGAGGATTTAGGTATTCAATTCAGTGATATTAAACAGATTTTGATAACTCATGGTCATATTGATCACGTGGGTTTGGCAGGATGGCTGCAGGAGCAAACGGGAGCAGCGGTCTTTATGAGTGAAACCGAATATCGCAATGCTTTTTATCCCGAAGAAACTGAACAGGCCGGTTCTTTGTTTTTTCGGGAGGGTATGCTCAGCCTAGGCATTACTGCAAAAGAAATCGAGAAATTAACCGCCATAGTAAAATTTATTACCGAGATAGCGGAACCTTGGCCTCAGGTGCAGTTTCTACAAAACAATTCCTTGCAAATGGGCGACCGAACCTGGGAAGTTGTGCTGACTACCGGGCACACCAATGCCCATGTATGCCTATTTAACCGTGAAGAGGGTTTGTTATTATCAGGTGACCAGATTTTGCCCACTATCTCCACGGTAATACGTTTTCCCACTACTGCCGACGATAATCCTCTGGGACAGTACCTTGAGTCCATAACTCGTCTGGCCCAGTTGAAACCCAGCAGGATAATGCCGGCTCATGGGGAGCCTTTTAATGATATGGATGCTCGTATTGAGCAGTTATTTCACCATCATCAGGAGCGATTGCAGATAATAATGGACTGTCTGAGCGGTGAACCCTGCTCGGTTCGAACGGTTGTCAACCAGCTGTTTGGGGCTGAGTTAGATGAATTCAATCTGTTTTTGGCTACTGGTGAGGTTACCGCTCATTTGTTGATGCTGCATTCTCAGGGCAAAGCCCAGGTCAGCCAAGACCCGTCAACAGGTCTGTATATGTTTTCCTTGGCGTAGATACAATAGGGAAAGGTCCTTTCTTGATTTCTAGGCAAGATGGGAATCGTAAGATAGAGAGCGGGTTTTTCGTTATGTGCAAGAAAAATAGTTGCCCTCCCATAGGGTTATATGAGGAAAGTTAAGGGGGTAGAGGTTTATGAGACATAGGGGCATAAAGCAGGTGAGCATAAGCTTACTAATCTTTATGCTGTTGGGAATGGTAGCAGGATGCAGCGGAAGTGATTCAGCCGATGATTTGATTACTGATGACAGGGTCACTCTGGCAGCGGAGTTTGCTCCCTACACGGTGGTACCGGTGGATGAAAAGCCTACTCTGCCCGCTTATGAGATTAATCCTGATCTAAGCAATGTGGAAAACAGCAGCCGCTTCCAATTCAATGCCGAAGCCCAAAAGAAGCTGGTGGAGAATGGTTTTGTAGTTATTCCCGGTCGG
>DLUN01000199.1:0-1859 GCA_003444615.1 Syntrophomonas sp. | reverse complement strand
CAACACCTTTTGAAGACTGTGGAAAGAGAAAAACTGATTCCGGAATTAAAAGCATTAAGCGCGGGCATGATTCGCATTTGTCTGGACCAGTACCGGGTATTAAAGGACACCGAGTGGGAAAATGCGGCTTTGCGCAATTTGGCTTTTTTAACCGTGGGAAGCTCCTTGTTAAATCCTCAGACTCAGGTTCCAGCCGAGGTAAAAGCTGTGGTAGAAGACGAACTGGCACTGATTAATGCTCACCAGACCACCGCTGTTTCTCCTCTGATGAGTATGGGCAGTGAGCCTGATATAGTGGAATCCTTAAAAGAAGACTACACCCAGTACATCCCCCGGGGTCATTATAGTTCCAGTGAAGAACTGAAAAGTTATTTTAAGGCTATGATGTGGTATGGGCGCATGACCTTTCGGGTTAAGGATGAAGACCAAACCCGTTCCGCGGTTTTGATGACCCTGGCCCTCCATGATGATAAAGTGCATGGTCCTTGGGCCAGTATCTATGATACCACCGCGTTTTTTGTGGGGCGCAGTGATGACCCGGGATTTGAACAGTATGCTGAAGTCCTCCATAAAATCTATGGAGACAACCTCTCTCTCAAAGAAATAAGCCAGGACCAGGAGAAGTGGCAGGCTTTCTTAACCGCCATTCGCAAAGTTAAAGGCCCAGTTATAAACTCCATTCCTATATTCGATGCCAGCATTCAGCCCGACCGTGAAGCTGAAATACAGGGTTTCCGCTTTATGGGTCAGCGCTACACCGTTGATGCTGACATTTTCCAGCGCCTCATTTACCGGGAAGTGCTTGAAAATCCAGCTGGTGAGCGGCGCATGCTGCCCAAAGGTTTAGATATTCCTGCGGCCCTGGGATCCCCCGAAGCCGAACAGATACTAAAAGACCTGGGTGAGTACGAGTACCAGCACTATCCTGAAAATATGAGCAAAATGCAGCAGCACCTGGCCGGATTGGAAGAGGCCAGCTGGCACCAGAACCTGTATTGGAATTGGATGCATACTTTAAGGTCCCTGATCCGGCAGATTCCCGAAGGATACCCCACCTTTATGCTCAATCAGGCCTGGGCTCATAAAGAGCTGAATACTTTCCTGGGCAGCTGGACCGAATTAAAGCATGACACCATTTTATATACCAAACAGAACTATGCGGAAATGGGCGGCGGCCTGGAAGAATTTGATGACCGGGGTTACGTAGAACCCAACCCCCATCTGTATGCTCGTTTAGCTGCTCTGTCCGCTATGACCCGGGATGGTTTACAGTCCAGAAATCTGCTGGATGAAAGAGACCGGGAAAACTTGAGCCGCATGGAAATCCTGGCGCTCAAGTTAAAAACCATTTCCGAAAAAGAACTAAAAGAAAAGCCGTTAACGGAAGAAGAATACGAATTGATTCGCAGTTTCGGAGGCCAATTGGAGCACTTTTGGCTGGAGGCTTTGCGGGATCAAGCCCAGGAGGGCGGACGCAGCATGCTTTTGACCAATAACCGTGCGCCCCTGGTGGCCGATGTAGCTACTGCTCCTCCCAACACTGTTTTAGAAGAAGCCACTGGCTACATCGACTATATATATGCCATAGTGCCCGTGGAAGGGAAACTACGCATAGCCAAAGGCGGGGTTTTCTCCTATTATGAGTTCCCCTGGCCGGCGGAGGACCGTTTGACCGATGAAAAATGGTGGGAGATGCTCGATAACCAACAGGTCCCTGATAGGCCCGCCTGGAGCCAGTACTTCTTTGCCCCAAACGGTGAATGCCGGGTGATTTTACCGTGGGAAGTAGCAGGAGAATCATAAATAACAAAGGCTTATGGTTAGTTGGGATTATCCTAATTATCTCAGTGGCTTTATTA
>DLUN01000034.1:1517-4694 GCA_003444615.1 Syntrophomonas sp. | reverse complement strand
GTTTAAGGTTTCCGTGGGATTATGGAAACCATAGCCATTGGTAACGGCTACGAAATCCAAGTACCATTGCGCCTTGCGGTGCAGGTACATAGCCTCCTCCAGTTTAGCCTGATCAACTCCCGGAGCTTCGCGGCTGATCTTTAGTTCATTGATGGCTTCCACCACTGCATTGCCGGCTATATCCTGAGTCTGTTTCACTTGGCCCTGAATAGTTTTCACCCGTTGGGTCAGCCAGTCAGTGCCATTGCGGTGGCAGGTGGTACAGCTTTCTTCGATATTATTTAAAGGACTCTGCCAGGTGTGGGAGCTTATCTTCTTATTACCCACACGGGTGTAGGGCATATGGCAGTCAGCACAGGCTACTGATGCTGATTCATGAGTACTGTTCATAAAAGTTTCATATTCAGCATGGCGTGGTTTGACTAAACCGCTGCCGGCATCGGGGTGCACCCACTCACTGAAGCCCTCCTCGTCGAAATACGCCAGAATTTCATCGGCCTTTAATCCATTATCCCAGGGGAAGGTAATCTCCTTAGTGTCCGGTTCAAAATAATAAGTAACATGACACTGGGCGCAAACCAGACTGCGCATTTCCTGGTTGGTAAGGCTGTCTAGGTCTTTTCCCTGTCTCTGCAATGCATTGATTAATGCCGGACGGGACAGCCTCAGGTCCATGGTTTTGGGGTCATGGCAATCCAAACATCCGATGGGGTGGGTTACCTGATTTTTGATATCATCAAAGGACATTAGATAGTATTGTTCAGCATATTTATCTATTAATTCCGGAGCCTGGGTGGATTTGCAGGTGATGCAAGAAGCCCCCGCTTTTTTACGAGCCGGGTCAATAGCTAATATATCTTCTATGGTGTAAACATGTCCCCGGGGCTCATTATACTCTGCGGCAAACCCGGTTCCGGCATACATGACTTGCAGATAAGGCTTGGTATCAAAATGGGAAGGCTTGTCAGTATTATCATAGTTGGCCTGGTAGCTGTCCCAGTGAGCCGGGTAAAAGCTGGCCCAGGCAGACGAGTCAGTTTCATTGGCAGCTATTTCTCCCTGTGGTCCCTCCAAGGTGATATCATTATGGCGGTTGAAAAAGAATATGGTTACTGCCAGTATCACCAATAAAAAAGGTACGGTAATCAACAGCAATTTCTTAATCTGGTTAGAACTCAAAATATCGCCCTCCTTACCCTTCATCTTTCATGAACGATTTCATGATGACAATGGAAGCAAAAGCTCCCGCTATTGTGGCTGGTATCGCCAATGTCTCCCATGATATCCCCGTGGCAGCGCAAGCAGTTGTTTTGCAGCACTTTCTTGCTGAGATTGGTGGCACGAATTTCCTTGGGGGTGGTGTCGGTAACTACCCGATAAACGTCCCGTGCTCCAGTGTAGGCAGCAAACAGGCTTCCGGTAACCAGACCATGGGGGTCATGACAGTCACCACAATTGGCAGCGTTAGCATGAGGAGAGTGGAGATAAGTAGAAACCTGGAAATCCATGGCGTGGCACCTGCCACAAAAGCTAGCTTCAGCTAATCCCAGCGCCGGTATTTTGACCGTCAACATCATGGCAAATCCAGCTACAATAAGGAGTCCAAGCCATTTCAGTGTGTTTTTCATCGAGTCCGCACCATCTCCTTTACTGCCTAATTACTAACAACATACCATAATATATGAATATCTGACAATTTTGTGTACTAGCTGCTCAAAGGGCTAAAAAAAGGACATTCAATTGTGTGAAAAGCCTGCTAAAAAGATTTGATTGGACTTTCTTTCTGCATTCTTCATCAATATCCTTTTTGCCCCCTGGCAATCTGCAAGAATATAGACTGCCGGTAGTATTATTTAGTGACTAGTAAAGATTGGAGGATTAACTGGTAGTGGGAAAGCGTTTAGCAGCAATGGCTATACTAGTGCTCGTAACTGTGCTAGTGGCCGGATGCCAGGCATCGCCCAAGCAAGAAGGTCAATGGGAGCACAATCAACAGCCTGCTGAGGAAGAAATCACTATAGCAGGAATCAACCTAGGGGACAGCACCGCTGATGTGCGGCAAATATTAGGAGAGGACTACATTAGCGAACCCCTGCATCCAGATGGAAGCTGGTTTGGAGAACCCACTTCACTCTGGTTTTACGGTGACGATCTGGAGTTAGTTATAGGTGAGGACAGCGATACAGTTTTGCAGATAAACCTTTATGGCCAGGGCTATGCAACCTCGCGGGGAGATAAGGTAGGAGACAGGGCCGACAAGGTTCTGCCTGGTTACGAAGAAAAGTATGCACTGGCTAAAGACCACTTTGAAGGCGATGAGCTTCCCGGCTGGTTTGTGGTGAAAGAAGGGGAGTGGTTGGTCTTTAGCTTTCAGGATGCGAATACTATGGTCAACCAGCCTATTGCCGGTGATGACCAGGTTCAATCCATACACCTGGTGTATGAAAAGTTCATGCACTGAGTTATCAAAGAATGGCTGTTGGGGTTGACAAGGGGTTGCCAACCACCTCTTGTCAACCCAGAGTTAGGCTCTGTCCGTAACGGTCCTGAAAAACGAATTCAGTTATGTCTTTTCGAGGCGGAGGATTGCCTACTTTGGCAGGATAGCCCACCGGAATAATCTCTACCGCTACCACTCCTTCCGGTAGTCCCAGCAGTTGGTCCACTTCTTCATGTTTTATACTGCCTACATGTACGGTTCCTAAGCCCAGAGCATGAGCAGCTAAGCAAAGGTTTTGCGCAGCGATGCCCAGATCAAACATGAACCAATCATCTTTTCTTCCCGCCCGGCCTTTTTCCATTGTGTAGCCGGAAATTCCCAATTGAGCACATAAAACAATTACAATGGGTGCTTGTTGCACGCCTTTAGTAGCCGGATTATGCGGCGATAATAGATTACTTAAACTGTTCTTAATCTCGGGATCTTTTACTACTATTAGACGCCAGCATTGGCTATTGGCCCAGGAAGGTGCCCAGCGAACAGCCTCCAAGAGTTGTTGGAGAGTTTCATCAGAAATGGGCTGATCGGTAAATCGTCTAATACTGCGCCGGGTTTTAATGCAGTTTAAAGTATCCATGTTCCTCCTCCTTTTCAGGTGTTAAATCAATTTTAGCAGAGATAAGAGGTGAGTCCAGCCAACATTAAGTAATTTTCATTGACCACCAGGATCACTAATA
>DLUN01000034.1:0-1326 GCA_003444615.1 Syntrophomonas sp. | reverse complement strand
CAGGATCACTAATAGTAAATTATTTAACAAGGGCATGGCCAAATTTCTACAATTTATCCTAATGCTCAACCATGGTGATTTATACCATATTAACAGTGACAAATGAAATGTTAAGGATGAGGAAATGAGAATTGTTGAATGCTTCTTAAGTCTCTCCCGGAGTCTGGACTTTAGCCACCAAGGGCTCATGCACCATCACCGCCGAACCGCTTTGATTGCCGCTAAGCTAGGCCGTGCCATTGGTATGGACTCAGGTGAGCTATTGGCACTGATGCAGGCGGCACTTATTCATGATATAGGAGTTATTACCTGGCAGGAAAAATTGGAGTTATTTGACTTAGATATAAAATCTCCCTGGGAGCACTGCTTGCGGGGTGAAAAGCTTCTAAGGGCAAACAGGTCCTTGCAACACTTGGCTGGAGTCATAGCTAGTCACCATGATCGTTGGTCAGGGAATAACCCGTCGGGAATAAAGGGTGCCCACATTCCCCTGCACAGCCGTATCATACACCTGGCTGACCGCATGGATATTCTAATTAATGATGAAATAAATATTCTCGAACAGAAAGCATGGATAATGAAGACCCTGCATGGTCTGCGGGGTATAATCTTTGATCCGGATCTGATGGATACTCTGGATGACTTAGCTATGCATGATGAATTTTGGTTTGACTTAGTTTCGCCCTGGGAAGCTTATATATTGAGGTCCATGGCTCCTATTTCCCACATACCCCTGCAGTTAGAGTTTTTATCAGATATAGCTCAATTGTTCGCCCAAGTAGTTGATGCCCAAAGCCCTTTTACTAATCAACATTCTCAAGGAGTAGCGCTATTGTCCCGTTTTGTGGGGGAACAATTGGGACTTTCCCCTGAGGAGCTGGAACAGTTGGAAATTGCCGGCCTGTTGCACGATTTGGGTAAACTTTCAGTACCCACGGAAATATTAGAAAAACCAGATCGATTAAGTGCCACCGAGTTCAATATTATTAAACAGCATCCTTACTACACCTATTGGCTGCTGAAGCCAGTGACTCAGGTTTTTCCTCTGGCTGACTGGGCGGCATTTCACCATGAGCGGCCCAGTGGCAATGGTTACCCGTTCGGAAAGTGCGATGATGAACTGGACCTGCAATCCCGAATCGTAACTGTGGCCGATATTTTTGCGGCTTTGCATGAGGATAGGCCCTATCGGCCCAGCATGAGCTGGGATAAAATTGCTTCTACATTAAAAAACCTTGTCCAGCAGGGAGAACTGAACAACTACTTGGTCGCCAGCCTGTTGGATAATCGCAGTTTGGTGAACCAGGTGTGGGAATCCCTGTAGTG
>DLUN01000027.1:4201-6612 GCA_003444615.1 Syntrophomonas sp. | reverse complement strand
AGATGTGTATAAGAGACAGCGGCATCCCCTTGCCCTACATCAATGAAAACAATCTCCATAGTTCCTCGCTCCTGCCAGGAAGGTGGCCACAACACGGCAGTCAGAAAAACCATCATCAGGATTGCTCCCGCCCGCCAGGCATAACCGTAATAATGATTAGTAACCGGCCAAGCCACCAACATAAGCAAGCCTATATAATAAGAGACTATGGGTAAAACTCCCGGTGTAGCCACCCATAGTACACCACCGGGCAGTGCATTACAAAAATGAGTGGCCCAAAGAATCAGTTCTATTATCAGGCCAGCTGGAAATAAACATATGCTGGCCAAGAGAGGAATTAACACTAAAACCAAAGCCAGAAATCCAAGCATGACTACAGCTCCGGATAAATAAGTGACTAATAGATTGGCCAGGATGGAAACCGGTGAAAGCAGGTTAAAGTAGTACGCAATAGCCGGTATGACCGACAACTGGGCACAAAGGGGCACCAATACAGCATCGACGGCTAAACCGGAATAAGGTATGCGCTGGCGAAGCAGGGGAAATAGATAGACCAAACCCCAGGCAGCCAGAAAGGAAAGCTGAAATGATATGGTGAATAAGGCATGGGGATCAAATATCAATATCACCAGGCCGGCTATACCCAGACTGTTAAGCATTTGATGAGGCCTGCCTGAATAATAAGCTAAAAGCCCCATTCCTCCCATTATAGATGCTCTTATTACCGGTATAGGCCAGGAAATCAAAGTTCCATATACTAACAGCAGTATGATTCCCGCCATCAGCTTATAAAACCGCTTAGCTCCCAGCAAAGAAGTAAGCCAGCCGGAAAGCAGCAGTAAAAAACCCACATGCAGCCCCGATACTGAAAAGAGATGTACTATGCCGGTTCTTTGAAACTCATCGTATAGTTGGGGATCAATACCATCAGTATCACCCAACAACATCCCGCGCAGTATGACTGCTTCCTGGGCGGTTAAATAATGGTCGGTCAGCTGGTACATGCGAGCGCGATAGTTGTTTATCAATCCCTGCCAGCCATTAGCCTTTTCAATTTTCTGTACATCTTCTTCTTTTTCAATGGACAGCAGGTAGTAAATTCCCTGATGATACAAGTACTGGCGGTAATCGAATTCGCCGGGATTGCCAGCTTTATGAGGTGGTTTAATGGTTCCTTTCAGCCAGAGGCGGTCTCCTTTTTCAACGGGAAGTGAGAAGTAGGTTGTTACCTGGTATCGTTTATGATAACGGTTTTCCTGGTCGGTAGCCAGTATAAAACGGGTACGCTCATCGTCGATTTTAGGGATAGAAACAACGGTGCCCACCACTGTGGTACCGCTTGTCTCAGGCAACTGGTCAGGAAGTGGGGTCAATATGGGGTAGTAAAATGCCAGGGCCGCCAGCAATAATGCCGCCCATCCCAGAGGATACTGGCGCCCCGGTTTTAGAAAAAATAGCAGTAATAATACAATAACCAAGGGTAAAACATACCACCATACCCGGTAATATGCCATAACAATGGCTACTGCTATACAAACAAACGCAATAAACCAGGGATGTTTATAAACTACTTCCTGTTTATTATCGGCAGGATCGGTCATTATTTCACATCAATTTGGTCCTTAATATCAGCAAAACGCTTTTCACCGATACCGCTAACATTGCAGAGATCTTCAATGGTGCGGAAGGGACCATTATTTTCCCGGTACTCTACTATTCTCTTGGCTAAAGTGGGACCTATACCGCTGAGATGCTCCTCCAACTCAGCCGCACTGGCCCTATTAATATTCACTTTGCCGCTGGATGATACACCGGGCGATAAAGACATGGTAACTGTAGGCTCCGGCTGCTCCCCTACAGCGGGAACCAAAATAGTCTCTTCATCAAACATGACCCGCGCCAGGTCCAAATGGCGCATGTCAGCAGTCGGCTTAGGTACAGCTTTTTCCAAAGCTTCATGGACCCTGGCTCCAGCGGGGAAGCTGTATACATTGGGGTATTCCACTTCTCCAGTAACATATATTACTATTATCTGAGGTTCTTCAGAGATTTCTTCTTGAACTTGGGGCAGAGTTTCAGTTTCTAGTACTTCGATGCTATCGGCCATGCTCTGACGTTCCCGGTATGAGCCATAAAATGAACCTAACCCAAAAGCAACTACCAACACAATCAGGGCTACTGCCATCAAACGCCTGTCAAATTCCCACATAATTTATCACCGATGACTATTTCGTCATAATTTGATATTTTCCTTCGTTAGTTATTCATGGCTTGTTTTTTTCTATGGTTTATCCAGCTGAGTGCAAAAAGGAGGCCCTGGTTTTTGGCGTTCAGCACCTTTATACGATGCAAAATATTTCATATTCGTAATTTTATGTTGACAACATTACCAGCATAAAACTACCATAGAG
>DLUN01000027.1:0-3829 GCA_003444615.1 Syntrophomonas sp. | reverse complement strand
ATGATAATGAACAACGGTGAAAATGTGAACAATCCTGAATGGGCGACAGCTATGATAGCGGTATACAATGAAATCGAAGCTGACGAGGAAGTTAAGGCTCTAGTTTTAACTTCCAGTGATCCCAAGAATTTTTGTTTAGGTGCAGATTTGAAGTGGGTAGCTGAACACATGCAGGCTGGAGATTGGGAAGCGATCAGTAAATGGCTGTACGGTAATGGAGAGGTATTTAGAGCGCTGATGATGGCCCCTTTCCCTACTATTGCTGCTATTAATGGCCATGCCTTTGGCAACGGCGCCATGCTGGCCGGATGCTGTGATTTTCGTTTCATGAGGGCAGATCGTGGTTACATGTGCTTACCGGAAATAGACACAGGTATTCAAATCGCCCCTTCTATGCTGGAATGGATGAGTACTATCATACCCGATCATCTCTTTAAGAGAATGCTGCTGTCCGGTGATAGGATTACCGCATCAGAGCTGGAAAAGAACCACGTGATTATCAAAGCTTGTGCCAATGCGGAAGAAACCCTGAAGGAAGCCATCGCATTTGCAAAAACCTTTAATAAACCAAGAAAAAATATGCGCGAAATGAAAATCAGAGCTTACAAACATATTATTGATAAGATGGAAAAGGAAGATCCCGAATACTTCGATTATAAACCCGAACGCGTCAAAATGGGCCAAATGCCCGTCTTTATGGCCACACCATAACGTAAACTATTAGCCATTTATGAACGGAGGTTTTATGGATGAACAATCTGCTGCTCAACCCCAAGAAGTATAGAGACCGGGGGTATCCGGACGAGAAGTCAAAAGAAATTATGCTCAAAACCATTGAATGGTTCGAGAATAAGGGGCTGGCTGAGCAAAAAGAACAGTACCACAATCGGGAGTTTGCTGAAGACTTTTGGAAATTCGTTACTGAAGAAGGTTTTTTTGAAACCCTATTTCTGCCCAAAGGATATGGATCTGATCCCAACCAGTATTACAGTACTTATCGCATGTACGAGTTCTCGGAAATCTGTGGCTTCTACGGGGCAGCTTACTGGTACTGCTACCACGTATCCGCATTGGGCTTAAATCCTGTTCTCATGGGTGATAATGAAGAAGCCAAGCACAGAGCCGTGGCCAAATTAAAGGAAAATGCCTTCTGCGCTTTCGGGCTTTCGGAAAAAGAACACGGTGCTGATATTTATTCTACCGAAATGACCTTGACTCCTAAGGGAGATGGCACTTACGTGGCTAACGGCAGCAAGTATTATATCGGTAACGGTAATGTAGCCAGTACTGTTTCCGTATTCGGCAAAATGGCTGATACCGGTGATTACGTATTCTTCGTAGTTGATGCCAATCATCCCAACTACAACCTGGTAAAGAATATTGTGGACTGCAATCAGCAGTTTGTAGCCGAATTTGAGCTCCATGATTATCCTATCACCGAAAAGGAAATCCTCACTGTTGGTCCCAAAGCCTGGGACGATATGCTCAACACTATCAATGTATGTAAATTTAATATTGGCTCCGGTGCCACAGGTATTGTGACCCATTCCTTTTATGAAGCTATCAACCACGCTTCTCACCGGGTACTCTATGGCCAAAAAGTTACTGAGTTTGCTCATGTCAAAAGACTCTTTATGGATGCCTGGCTAAGGCTCATTGCTATGAAGCTATTTGGCCTCAGAGCTACTGATTACATGAGAGTAGCCAGCGAAAATGACAAACGCTACCTGCTCTATAACCCCATTATGAAAATGAAAGTAGCCATCCAGGGCGAACAGGTTCATGAACTGCTGTGGGATATAATTGCTGCCAAAGGCTTCGAAAAAGATATGTATTTCGAACAGGCGGTTGCCGAGCTAAGAGGTTTCCCCAAGTTGGAAGGCACCCGTCATGTAAACATGGCTCTAATCGCCAAACTAATTCCCAGCTACATGTTTATGCCAGCTGAATTTGAAGAAATAGGCAGAATAACCGACGACCGCGATGATACTTTCTTATTCAACCAAGGTCGCACCAGAGGCTATGCCAAAACCAAGTTCCATGATCATATGATTGCTTATAACAGCCTGGCTCATCTGCCCAATGTAAAGCTATTTATCGAGCAAATCAATGCCTACAAAAACTACTTAATGGTCTCCGGCCAGGATTTGGCCAAACAGATGCAGGACTTTGATTACCTGCTGGCCGTTGGCGAACTGTTTACTATGGTGGCCTATGGTCAGCTCATCATCGAAAGTGCCAAGATAGAAGGGGTCAGCGATGAGGTAATGAATCAGATGTTTGACGTGTTTGTCAGAGATTTTTCCTCCTATGCTATGGACCTCTACTATAAGCCCTTAAACACCCAGGCTCAAATCGATGCCATTGAAAAAATGTTTAAGCGGCCCGTTCCCAATCCTGACGAATTCGAGAAGGTGCTCCGCGAAGAGGTCTACAGCCTGGCTGATGTATATGTTCAAAACCCCTAAATTGAAAAGTTCTTCTCGAAACAAGTTTACTTTTTAGCCAACAATAATACTCCCCCCGGGCGGCCAACAGCCGCCCTTTTTTTGTGAAAAACAAAGCGGCAACCAAGGTCAGCACCAGAAGCTATGCCAAAGCCAATTTCAAGATCAGCTTGTGAACAGCTGATTATTAAAAGCGTCAAGATAGAAGGGATCAACGATGAGATAATGAATCGAAGGGTTGGAATAAATACAGGGAGGTTCTTTACCGCCAAAGAACCTCCCCATATGTTTTAGTTTACGCTTAAATTTATCTCTCTTATGAGTTTTTTCAGAGCCCGTTTTTCTATGCGCGACACATAGGAACGGGATATTCCTAATTTACGGGCAATCTCCCGCTGGGTTTCCTTCAGCCCAGTAAAAAGCCCGTAGCGCATTTCAATTACCTGCCGCTCCCGGCGGGTTAACACTCCCATTTTACTCCTTATTTTCTCTTCCTGTAGTTTGGCTTCCAAAAGGTCGATAATTTCATTATCGGTAGTCAGTATATCTATCAGCGAAATTTCATTACCTTCCTTGTCATACCCGATAGGATCATAGATGGAGACTTCCTGTTTAACCTTTTTAATATTGCGGAGATACATCAGCACCTCGTTTTCTATACAGCGAGCTGCGTAGGTGGCCAGCCGCACTCCCCTTTCCTCGTTAAAAGTTTTGATAGCTTTGATGAGTCCAATGGTCCCAATGGAAATCAAATCCTCCATGTCTTCGCCGCTGCTGTCATACTTTCTAACCACATGGGCTACCAGCCGTAAGTTGTGTTCGATCAGCTTATTGCGAGCCTCTTCACTGCCCGCTCTCATCTTGTCCAAATACATCCGCTCGTCTGCCTCATTCAGAGGCTGTGGGAATACCTGATTGCTCAGATAACCGAACAGCAGCAGGGTTCCGTTAACCAGAGCTGCCAGCGCCAGTACCCAACCCAGGATGGTCAAGATACCACCTCCACAAAAATTGAGCGCTTTATACTATATGAAGGTGGTTGGTGAATTGTGCTTAAAAACAGGGTGGAAAGTTATGACAGGCGGCACTGTGAGCATCGAAAATAACTCCATGGCCGCCGAAAAAGGGGCAGTTCGAATAACACCGGTGTAATCATAGGAGTAATCTTTGGCAAGGCAAGGAGACGGGTTGGGTTGACCCCCACCGTCTCCCTGGATGATAAAATGAAATCAATACTTAAATTGTCTTATTTTAATCTGCATTTCTTCCGCTAGTTTGGCTAGGGCTTGGCTGGCGCTAGCTATTTCTTGAATTGAGGCTGTTTGTTCTTCAATAGAGGCAGCTCCTTCTTCTGTTCCTGCCGCATTTTCCTCAGCAATAGC
>DLUN01000187.1:5683-20675 GCA_003444615.1 Syntrophomonas sp. | reverse complement strand
CCGAGATTCGCCTTAGTCCCGTGGGAGCGGAGATGTGTATAAGAGACAGGTCCTCGCTGCTCGAAACCTCCTGTTTCTCACTCCGCTTCGCAGCCCTCAGTTTCGCCGTCTGTTGCAACGGCTCGTCGTACGTCGCTCGCCGGCTAATACTCCTGCTTAAGCCGACCAGCAATGCTTTCATTCATCGTGGTCTGTACCAAGGTGATAATTGCGAGGCATGTGGGCATCGCCCCCTACCCCCTTTGGCGAAACAGAACCTCACCGAATTAGCAGGGGCAGGTTCCCGTGCTCACCTGTATAATTTTCTAGCGGCGGGAGCGCAGCTCGGCAAAGATTTCGGTTATATCAACGCCCTTCTCCACTAAAAGCACTAGCAAATGGTATATCATATCGCCGACTTCATAAATCAATTCTGAGTTGTCCGGGTTTTTGGCGGCAATTATAACCTCAGCGGATTCCTCACCCACTTTTTTGAGGATTTTATCAATACCTTCATTAAACAGATAGGTGGTATAGGAGCCTTCGGGTCTATCCTTTTGCCGCTGGCGGATAACCTCCATTAATTCTAGCAAAATAGCCGGACCTTCTTTACCTTGATAAACCTGGGCGGCATCAAATAAAGCGGGCTCTTTTTCCTGCCCATCCAGAGTACGATAAAAGCAGGAATAATGCCCCGTGTGGCAGGCGGCTCCGGTTTGTTCTACCAATACTAGCAGAGTATCCTGGTCACAATCATAGCGGATTTCCTGCACAGCTTGAATATTGCCGGAGGTTTCCCCCTTCTTCCACAAACACTGCCGACTGCGGGAATAAAACCAGGTTTGCCCGGAAGCCACAGTCTTATCAAGAGCTTCCTGGTTCATGTAAGCCATCATTAATACCTGCCCGGAATTAACATCTTGAACAATGGCTGGAATCAACCCCTGCTCATTAAACTTAAGTTGCTTCATAAGCGCACCGATACTCCTTTTTCACGCAAATACTGCTTAGCTTCCTTAATGGTATATTCCCGGTAATGAAAAATGGAAGCGCATAACACTGCATCAGCCCGGCCGATGGTAACCGCCTGATATAGGTGGTCCAGATTACCTGCTCCTCCAGAGGCTATAACGGGAATCTCCACCTGATCGCTGATCATAGCGGTAAGCTCCAAATCATATCCATCTTTGGTCCCATCCTTATCCATGCTGGTCAAGAGGATTTCACCAGCCCCGCGGTGCTCAGCCTCCTGAGCCCATTCCAGAGCATCTTTGCCTGTGTCAATCCGTCCTCCGTTGATGTATACCTGATAAGATGATCCATTCTTGCGTGCATCAATAGCTACCACCATGCATTGGCTGCCGAATTGGCGGGCCCCTTCGGTAATTATGGATGGATCTTTTACGGCGGCTGAATTGACGGATACTTTGTCAGCCCCAGCCATCAGCAGACTGCGAATATCATCAACAGTGCTGATGCCTCCTCCCACCGCAAAGGGTATAAACACTTGTTCCGCTGTGCGACGCACCACCTCAACCATGGTTTTGCGTCCTTCATGGGAGGCACTTATATCCAAAAACACCAGTTCATCGGCTCCTTCCTGATCATAAAAGGAGGCCAGCTCTACGGGATCACCTGCATCCCGAAGGTTCATGAAATTTATACCTTTAACCACCCGTCCGTTATAAACATCTAGACAGGGAATAATTCTCTTCGCCAGCATTTCACTATCACATCACTTTCCATTAGCCGCTTCCAGGGCTTGAGCCACACTAATTTTACCTTCATAAAGGGCTTTGCCGATAATAGCTCCTGCTACCCCATGGCTTTCCATTGCCTTTATAGACCTGATATGCTCCACAGAGGAAATTCCTCCCGAAGCTATAATAAATAATCCAGTTTCTATCGCTACCTGTCGGGTCATCTCTAAATTCGGTCCAGCTAAAAGTCCATCCCGGGATACATCCGTATACACCGCAGTCCGTATACCTAACTCCTTCATCTGTTTTCCCAAATCTACCGCGGTTAACTCGACCGTTTCTACCCATCCCTTAACCGCTACTTTCCCATCTTTGGCGTCCAATCCCAGCACTATCTTCTCGTTGCCAAACTCATCAAGTAATTGTTTAACAAAATCAGGTCCTTCTACCGCTCGAGTTCCTATTATAACCCGGCTGGCTCCTGCCTTCAAAAGCCTTTCTACATCACTTTGGCTGCGCAGCCCCCCGCCTACCTGAAAAGGTATGGTCACTGCATCTGCAATAGCTTCAATGGCTTTAATGTTGCTGGGTTTACCCTGAAAAGCTCCGTCCAAATCTACAATATGCAGCCAGCGAGCTCCAAGCCGCTGAAAGCTGCGGGCTACGTCAGCAGGAGTACTGGAATAGACAGTCTGCTGGTCTGCTTTGCCTTGGACTAGCCGAACACACTGACCATCTTTCAAATCTATGGCTGGAAATATAATCATAGTTTCAACTCCTTAAAATTGCGGAGCATTGTAAGTCCTACTAAGCCAGATTTTTCCGGGTGGAACTGGACTCCCAAAATGCTGCCTTTTGCAACGGCACAGGTAAAACCAATTCCATAATCGGTGGTAGCAGATCTTACATAGCTGTCCTGAGGTTCAGTATAAAATGAATGGGCGAAATATACATAGCTGCCGGCAGGGATATCCTTAAACAGCTTACTGTTTCCCACTGGTGTAATTTGGTTCCAACCCATATGCGGCACCTTATATGGACTCGGCAACTGGAAACGCCTTACCCTACCAGGAATTAAACCTAACCCCTTATGCATTCCTGCTTCTTCACTGGTGGGAAAAAACATCTGCATACCTAAACATATACCCAGCAGAGGAATTCCCCTATGTACTACTTCATATACCACATCTATTAAACCAGTTTTTATCAGACTGTTCATACCATCAGCAAAGGCCCCCACCCCAGGTAAAACTACTCTTTCAGACCGGAGGATCTGTTCCGGCTGATCAGTTACCAGACTTGGATGACCTACTTGGCGGAAGGCGTTTTGTACACTGGCCAGGTTTCCTAGGCCATAATTAATAATGGCAATCAAGCAGTTCAATACCTCCTGGTTTATTACAGGCTGCCTTTGGAGGACCAGACTCCCTCAATACGCGGCTCTATCTCAATGGCTTCCCTAAAAGCCCGAGCAAAAGCCTTGAAAATAGCTTCTATTATATGGTGGGAGTTTTCACCGCGTATGACATCTATGTGCAGATTCATACCAGCGGCCACGGCAGCAGCATAAAAAAACTCCCTCACGTTTTCAGTAGAAAGACCGCCTATCTTTTTCTGCGGCAGATCGGCATTGTATACCAGATAAGGCCGGCCTGATAAATCAACAACAGCGCGAACCAGAGCTTCATCCATGGGTACGGTAGCTTCACCATAACGGTTAATGCCCCATTTGTCTCCCAAAGCCTGTTTAATGCCCTGTCCCAAACAAATACCAATGTCCTCTACACTGTGATGATCGTCAACCTCAATATCTCCCCGTGCCGTGATTTTTAAGTCACACAGGCTGTGCACCGCAAACAAAGTGAGCAAATGACTGAGAAAAGGGATTTCCGTGTCAATTTGATGACGTCCGGTACCGTCTAGCCCTATTTGGAGCAGTACTTCGGTTTCCGTGGTTTTCCTTTGGATATCCGCACTTCTGATCTCATCACTCATCGGCCTTCTCCTTTCTCACTTTGATAGAATTGGCATGAGCTGTTAACCCCTCTACTGTAGCTAGTTTAATGATTTTATCCGCACTTTCCAGAAGTCCCGCTGGAGAGTAGCAGAGCAAACTGGAGGCTTTGCGGAAAGTATCCACAGTTACTGGAGAATAAAAACGAGCTGTTCCACCGGTGGGCAGGATATGATTAGGACCGGCAAAGTAATCACCTACCGGTTCCGGGGTATGATGTCCCATAAATATGGCACCGGCATTTTCGATTAGATGCAGTATTTCAAAAGGCTTATCTACCATTATTTCCAAATGCTCAGGAGCAATCATATTAGCAATCCGGCAGCTTTCTGCCAGACTCTCGGTTACTATGGCCGCTCCATATGTATTAATAGCTTTCTCGATAACATCACGACGAGGTAAGGAGTCCACCTGCCGCTGCAACTCAGCTTCCACTTGCGGTATCAAACTCCCATCATCTGTTACCAGAATGCTACGGGCTAAAGGATCGTGTTCCGCCTGGGACATCAGGTCAGCAGCTAAATAGACTGGGTTAGCACTTTCATCGGCAATTATGAGGATCTCACTAGGACCTGCTAACATGTCTATATTTACATCACCGTAGACCATTTTCTTAGCCAGGGTTACATAAATATTTCCCGGCCCGCTGATAAGATCCACTTTAGGAACCGTATCTGTTCCCCAGGCTAAAGCGAACACCGCCTGAGCTCCACCCATTTTATATATTTCTTCCAAGCCCAGTTCAGCTGCCGCTACCAGGGTATAAGGGTTGAGGCTGCCGTCTTGGGCGGGTGGGGTTACCATGGCTATTTCTTTTACACCAGCTACTTGAGCGGGAATGGCATTCATAAGTACAGAAGAGGGATAAGCAGCAGTTCCACCCGGTACATATATGCCCACCCGGTTCAAGGGTCTATAAATCTGTCCCAGAATATTACCTTTTTCATCAGGTTCCATCCAGGAATTGCGCAGTTGGCGATGATGAAATTGGTATATATTATCTATGGCCTCCCGCAGAGCATGCAGGTATTCATCATCCACCAAATCATAAGCTTTTTCTATTTCCTCATCGGAAACCATAAAATTACTGTGATCTATAGAAGCGCCGTCATATTTGGCTGTAAGGTCAAATATGGCCAGGTCGCCCCGTTTTCTAACTTCTTCAGCAATATTAGCCACCTGTCCTTCAAATTGTTTTTGATCGGTATAGGTGCCTTCAATAAATTGTTCCAGTTCTGGACTATCGGCTTCAATTCTTCTTAGTTTCATGAGGTCATCCCTCTTTTCACCGTTTTTTGTATCAATTCTACCAGAGGTTGTATCTGTTCATGTTTGGTACGGTAGCTGACCCTGTTGCAAATCAAGCGGGTAGTAGAGTCCATGATATTCACCAGTTCCACCAGGTTGTTTTCCCGCAGAGTCCTTCCTGTTGATACTATATCGACAATAATATCGGCCAACCCCATAATGGGAGCTAGTTCTATATTGCCATGGAGTTTTATGATTTCCACCTGCAAACCCTGGCTGCGAAAAAATCGCTCTGCTACCACTGGAAATTTGGTGGCGGCCCGCTTGTAATTGAATCCCTTTATCGCTGTTCCCTTATATTTTTCCGGACCAGCTACTACAAAACGACAGTATCCATATCCTAAATCCACCAGTTCGAAAACATCCCGGGACTGTTCCTCTATGACATCTTTGCCTACTATCCCCAGGTCAGCCGCTCCTTGTTCTACATAGGTGGGAACATCAGTGGGGCGGCACATAATATATTTTATGGTCGGTTCTTCATAGGAAAACACCATGTTGCGGCTGTCCTCATCTACTCCGTCAGTGGGCAGCCCTACTGCTGAAAACATCTCTAAAGTAGGTTTGAGGAGATTGCCTTTGGACAGAGCAATGGTTAAATAATCGGCCATAGGGGTTCACCTCCTTAATCTTCTCCCAGATAGATGAGATGATAGTCTCTGCGGCCTTGCAGTTTGTTCTGCAATTGTTCTTTACTGCCGCCCTCTACATCCATTTCCACGATGCACCCCTGCTGGCGTAGCCGGTCCGCCTCAGCCACTACGGCCGCAAAATCTGTTCCCCCTACCAAAAAGCGGCGCGGTAATTCCTGAGGGCGGTCAATCACCAAAGCCAGGCGATCCAAGCCCAGGGCAAACCCGGTAGCGGGCCGGGGGAAGCCAAAATGCCCCATCAGGTTATCATAACGTCCCCCTCCCAACAGACCATATCCCAGGTCGGGAGAATATCCTTCAAAAACTACCCCGGTATAATAATCCAGACCGCGCAAAACTCCCAGGTCTAATACAATATGATCAATAACACCGCAGAGTTTTAAAGCTTGATAGATCTTTTCCAGTTCTCCTATGGCTTCGGCAGCCTGACGATTATGTTCAGCGTAAGGTATCCGGTTTATTACTTCCAAGCCCCCATGCAACACTGGCATCAAGGCAATGCTTTCTTTAATAGCATCTTTAATATCCAGCCTCTCCAGGACCCGGGACAATTCTACCAAATCTTTTCTCTCCACCAGATTACGGATCCGATTTTGGTCTTCTTCTTTTAGCCCACTGTCATTTAAGAGGCTATTAAAAATGGCAATTTGATTCAAACTGATCTTAAAATCGATGAGACCCATCTCGCCCAGGGTCTTAGCAGCAATGGTAATGACTTCGGCGTCAGCCCAAATACCTGAAGCTCCTAATAATTCAATACCCAACTGCCAAAACTCACGATATTGAGCACGCTGAGGTTGTACATGGCGAAAGACATTGCACATGTAATAAAGGCGTTGGGGAAAATTTTCATCCTGCATATGGGTGGCAGCTAGTCGGGCAATAGACACGGTCATTTCAGGGCGTAAGCACAATATGCCCCCTTCCCGATCCATAAACATGAACAGCTCTTTGCGAATATCGCCTCCTGTCCCGGCCTCAACCACATCCAGGTATTCGAAAGTAGGGGTAACCACTTCCCGATATCCGTAACTGGTAAACAGGGCAGCAGCCTTCTGTTCCATACTTCTTTTTACGGCGACTTCATCCGGCAGGAGATCTCGCAGTCCTTTAGGTATTTCCCGCTTATTCATCTCAGCTCTCCTCTTTTAATCGCCGGAGCACCTTTTGATAGCCACCTGCTCCATAATTCAAGCAGCGCTTGACCCGGCTAATAGTAGCTGTACTAGCCCCAGTGTTGGCAGCAATAGTGTTATAGGTTACGTCTTTAAACAGCATACGTGCTACTTGTAGGCGCTGTGCCAATGCCTTAATTTCACTGATAGTACATAGGTCATCCAGCAGTCGATAAGCATCATCTTCATCCTGCAAGCTCAGCAGCACTTCAACTAGATAGTCAGTGTTTTCGTCCTTCCAATGGGGTGCAAAGCTCATGACTTTTCCTCCCCTCTAACTACAGAAGTTTATAGTCATTTATGAGTAATTCGAACTCGCAGCCTAGGTGTTGGGCTGCCCGCCGGCTCATAAGCATTTTAGTCAGGAAAATTTCAAAATACTCCATTACCGAACAGACACTGGTATCTATAGTTATAGACATGGTTATCCTCTTATTAGCGGCATCTACATTAATACCTGATTCAGTTACCGCATAATTTACCCGATCCCGGGAAGTAAATGCAGCAAAATCCCCCTTGCGGACCCGGGAGCGATGGACATCGGATTTATCCGCTAAAATCAAAGCTGCCGCCACATTATTTACACAGTGCCCCCCGGCTTGTTCCTCATGATTGCCTATAGCCCCCATGATAGTAGCGATTTCCGCAGGATCCATTCCCATATCCAGTAATATGTTAAAGGCTATCAAGGCACCTGACATACCATGCCCATAGCGATTAACCAGATTACCAATATCGTGCAAGTAACCCGCTATAGCCCCTAATTCTGCTTCTCTATCAGGATAACCAAGGGTTATGAGAATATCACGACATAGCTCGGATGTCAGCTCCGCATGCTCAATATTGTGCTCTATAGCCCCCATATTACCGATGAATTCATTACCCATTTTCATGTACTGCTGCACCAAGACACTGTCTTTTACTTGGGTTAGCGTAACCATAACTATCATTCCCCCTTATTGATAGCCGCTAAGGCCTACAAATCGGCAGTACTATTTCCCCCTGTTTAGAGCACGTTTGCCAATATCAGTTCGGTAATGCATATCAGTGAAACTGATTTTTTCTACCTGGTTATATACATCGTTCAGAGCATCCTCCATAGATTTTGCCCGGGAGGTTATGGCCATCACTCGGCCGCCGTTAGTTACCAACTGCCCATCTTTTATGGCTGTTCCCGCGTGGAATACCAGAGTGGTTTCGGAAAGACTTTCCAAGCCCTTAATAGGGTATCCCTGATCATACTTTCCAGGATAGCCCCCAGAAGCTAAGATTACACAAACACAGTAGTCCGGTCGGACTGTAAGCTTAACAGAGCTCAAATCCCCGTCGGCTACAGCTTCGAAAAGGGGCAGCACATCTCCTTCCAGTATCGGCATAATTACCTGGGTCTCTGGATCCCCAAACCGAGCATTGAATTCTAAAACCTTGGGACCATTAGGGGTAATCATTAAACCCGCATACAGTACTCCCCGGTAAGGACATCCCTCCTGGGCCATGGCCTGCACTGTAGGCTGCAAAATGGTACGGTCAACTATCTCCCGCAGCTCGCTGGTAAATACGGGGGGATGGGTATAAGCACCCATACCGCCAGTATTGGGGCCTTGGTCATTATCAAATACCCTCTTGTGATCCTGAGCAGCTACTAGGGTTACTGCTTTATGCCCATCAGCCAGAGCAAACACACTGACTTCCTCACCCTGTAAAAACTCTTCAATGACTATACTCTTCCCCGCTTCACCAAAAACCTTTTCTCGCATTATTTCGTCAACAGCCTGGCGAGCCTCCTGGCTGGTGGTGGCAATAATTACTCCCTTGCCAGCCGCCAGGCCATCTGCTTTAATAACTACCGGTTGCCCCCGATCGGTAAAAGAGCAGGCAAATTGGGCGGCGGCCTTTGGCTCGTTAAATACCTTATAAGCAGCAGTGGGTATATTATACTTATACATGAGATTTTTG
Source organism: Syntrophomonas sp. (assembly GCA_003444615.1). GTDB lineage: Bacteria > Bacillota > Syntrophomonadia > Syntrophomonadales > Syntrophomonadaceae > DTU018. The sequence continues at coordinate 11,890 of DLUN01000187.1, read as the reverse complement.
CTGAATACTTTGCTGCCTTCCAAACGAGCCGCCTGAGCGCTGGGGCCGAATATCTTCAAACCATGGTCCTGAAATCTATCAACTATACCTCTCATCAGAGGTTCTTCAGGGCCCACGATAGTCAGATCAATTTTTTCCTGCAGGGCAAAAGCCAGCAGGCCTTCTGCATCAGAGGCAGATATATTTACACACTGGGCTGACTGGGCTATACCTGGATTACCAGGTGCTGCATAGATTTTTTCCACCTGGGGGCTCTGAGAGAGTTTCCATACCAGAGCATGTTCCCGTCCGCCCTGACCAACTACCAAAACCTTCTTTCCCATTGCAGCCTCCTATACATTTTCACCTGTAAAACACAGTTCATGATGAATGAGAAGCTTAAGCCTGTCATCTTTCGTGTCATTGAATACCCCGTCAGGGGGTGGCAATCTCTATGTCGACGATAACCACAGCTTTGCAGGAGTGTTAGCCAGCTCGCTCCAAGACTCCTCGCCCAGCTAATACTCCTGCTTAAGCTGACCAGCAATGCTTTCATTCATCGTGGTCTGTTCTACAGGTAACAATTGCGAATCCATTTTCACAGCAATGACACACCCGAAATCAGATTTCTAGTGTCTAAAATGACGAATTCCCGTAAAGATCATGGCTATGCCCCTCTGGTTACATTCATCGATGCTTTCCTGGTCACGGACTGAACCACCTGGCTGGATGATGGCCGTAATCCCATACTGGGCAGCTAGCTCCACAGTATCCTTAAAGGGAAAAAAAGCGTCCGATGCCAATACCGCTCCCCTAGCCTTATCCCCAGCTTGTTCCAAAGCAATTCTAGCCGCACCTACCCGGTTCATCTGCCCGGCTCCCACACCAATGGATACACCATCTTTTACTACCACTATGGCATTGGATTTCACATGTTTAACTACCTTCCAGGCAAACACCAGGTCATCCATTTGATCTGGTTTAGGCTTTGCCACGGTTACTACCTGTAAAGGCAATTCTTCAGGATCAAAATCATCATCCTGAATTACAAAGCCACCCTCCACCGTCCGCAGCCGCCAGCCTTTATTGCCAGTGAGAGGCAGGCTCAGCACCCGCAGGTTTTTCTTGGCTCGTAAAATTTCCAGAGCCTCTTCTTCATAATCAGGAGCTATAATAACTTCCATAAATGGTTCGGCCATTTTCCGGGCAGTATTAGCATCTACTTTCCCGTTTAAGGCAATTATGCCGCCAAAGGCCGAAAGAGAATCAGCGGCAAAGGCTTTTTCAAAGGCTTCTTCCAGATTAGTGGCCACCGCAGCTCCACATGGATTGGTATGTTTAATAATAACGCAGGCTGGTTGGTTGAATTCACAAACCAAATCCCAGGCTGCTTGAGTGTCCACAATGTTGTTATAGGAAAGCTCTTTTCCATTAAGCTGCCGGGCATCTGGCAGACCTTTACCTGGTGTTAATAATCTATAAAAAGCCGCCTGTTGATGGGGATTCTCTCCGTAACGCAGCTCGTAGACTTTTTCTCCACCAACAACTACGGTATCCCCAAATTTATCACCGGTTAAACCGGATAAATAGGAAGAAATCATGCTGTCATAAGCAGCCGTATGAGTAAAGGCCTCACAGGCCAACTTGAACCTGGTTTCCTGGCTGACGGTACCGGAATCGCGCAGTTCAGCCAATACTTGCTCATAGCGGGCTGGATTAACAACTATGACCACATATTGATGATTTTTAGCAGCAGCCCGGACCATAGCAGGGCCACCAATATCTATATTTTCTATGGCTTCCTCCAGAGAAACTCCGGGACGTGCTACCGTCTCCCGAAAGGGATAGAGATTAACCGCCACAATGTCTATAGGTGTGATCTGATTGGCTTCCAATTGAGCTATATGCTCCTGGGTGCGGCGGGCCAATATTCCCCCGTGGATCTTAGGATGCAGGGTTTTAACCCTTCCATCTAAAATTTCCGGAAATCCAGTAATATCAGCCACTTGACGTACCAGTATGCCCGCCTCTTTAATAGTCTGATAGGTACCGCCCGTGGAAATTATCTCATATCCTAACTCAGCCAGGCCCCGGCTGAACTCCACCACACCTTCTTTATTAGATACGCTGATAAGTGCACGTTTCATCTCTATACCCTCCTTGGCTTCTGATTAAAATATGTTTAACGTCTAAACTAAAGTTTGGTCACAATGCGACGCCCCTGAATATACAATTTCCCTTCCGCCAGCATCTGCAATGATTGCCAGTAGATCTGATGCTCTTGTTCTAGGATTCGCTCCGTTAAGCGGTCCTCGTCATCGTCATCATAAACCGGAACTACTTTTTGCATAATAATAGGTCCGGTGTCCATTCCTTCATCCACTAAATGTACCGTACATCCGCTGAATTTAACTCCGTATTCCAAAGCTTGCCGCTGAGCATGCAAACCCTTAAAAGCCGGCAATAGAGCAGGATGTATATTGACAATGCGATGGGGATACTCTTCCAGCATTACCTGGCCCACCAAGCGCATATACCCAGCCAAAACCACTATTTCCACCTGATGCTTCCGGAGCAGGCCAACCATTTCTTTTTCATAATCGGTTTGGCGGGCAAATGCACCCGGATCTAAAAAATAGGCGGGAATATCACGCTGTCGGGCTTTTTGCAAAGCCATGGACTGGGATTTGTCACTAATTAGGACCTGGATATCAGCATTGAGGCGGCCGTCCTGGATAGCCTGGTAGATAGCATCAAAATTGCTGCCCCGGCCGGAAGCCAAAATAGCCAGTTTTAATCTGCCGGCAGGATGAATCTGTATCATTTAATCACAACCCCTTCACCTTGCTGGCATACTCTTCCTATAACTATAGGGTTTTCTCCTTCATCACGCAAGCACTTTAACGCGTTATCCGAATAATGTGCTGAAGCGATGACAATAAAACCAATTCCCATATTAAAGGTCCGGTACATCTCCTGTTTATCGATTTGGCCTGCATGGGCAATTAAATCAAAGACAGGTAAAACCGGCAGGGAAGCTGAATCAATTTGGGCACCTAAATGGGTGGGCAGGCTGCGCTGCAGGTTTTCAACTATACCTCCACCGGTTATGTGAGCCATAGCTTTGATTTCAGTATGCTGCAATAGCTTCAAAATGGGTTTAACGTAAATACGGGTAGGAGTAAGCAGTTCCTCACCGATGGTTTTACCCAGCTCAGAACTGTACTGCTCGAGTTTTAATCCGGCTCGCTCCAGAAGCGCTTTTCTTGCCAAGGAATAGCCATTAGAATGAACTCCTGATGAAGGCAATCCTATTAACAGATCACCTTCCTCTACATTTTGCCCGGTCAGGAGGCGCGAACGTTCTACAACTCCTACCGCAAAACCAGCCAGATCATATTCATCTTCATTATAGAAACCAGGCATTTCAGCAGTTTCTCCCCCAATTAAAGCACAGCCAGCTTGAAGGCATCCTTCACTGACACCCTGCACCAGTTGTTCAACTAAAGAGGGCTTTAGCTTGCCTACCGCAATATAATCCAGGAAAAACAATGGTTCTGCACCATGCACCAGAATGTCATTTACACACATGGCTACCAGGTCAATGCCTACGGTGTGGTGAATATCCATCATTTGCGCAATTTTTAACTTGGTTCCTACTCCATCAGTTCCGGAAACCAATACCGGCTCAGCATAACGACTGGTGTCCAGGGCAAAAAAGCCGCCAAATCCGCCGATTCCTGACAACACTCCCGGACGATGGGTTTTTTCCACCCACTGCTTGATAAGTTCCACGGAACGATTAGCAGCATCAATGTCTACGCCTGCCTGTTTATAATCCAGGCTATCGTTGTTCATGATTGACCTCCTTTGTTTTCTGGGTTGGTAACTATAGTTAAAGCCGGCCTTTTCACTCTCCACTCTGCACCGGATAAGAACCACTGAAACAGGCAGCGCAGAAGCTGAGCCCGTCTTGCTTTAAGGCCTCAAGCATGCCTTCCATACTGATATAGTGAAGACTATCGGCTCCGATAAAATCTTTGATTTCGTCAGTGTCCATAATATTAGCAATCAGTTCCTCCTGGCGAGAAGTGTCTATGCCATAATAGCATGGGTATTTAGTAGGAGGGGAAGCTACTGCCATATGCACTTCAGTGGCACCAGCCAGGCGCAGCATCTGAATAATTTTCTTACTGGTAGTTCCCCGTACAATTGAATCATCCACCATTACTATGCGCTTGCCCCGTACAATTTCAGCAATAGCGTTTAACTTCAACCTAACCCCCAACTCCCGCATCTTTTGGGTGGGCTGAATGAAGGTCCGGCCCACATAGCGGTTTTTCATTAATCCTTCTTCAAATGGAATACCGGCTTCCTCGGCAAAGCCCAAAGCAGCCGCAGTGCCAGAATCTGGCACCGAAATAACTAAATCCACATCTAAATCCTGGCACTCTTTGGCCAGCTGCTGGCCCATTTTACGACGGCTGCGGTACACGTTTATGCCGTCAATGGTACTGTCAGGACGAGCAAAATAGATATATTCGAAAATACAATGAGCCCGGCCGGGAGAATTAATCACCTGCTTAAACTGCACCCCGTTCTGGTTAATCACCACTATTTCACCAGGACTAACATCTCTAACTAACTCCGCACCAATAGTATCAAGAGCGGCTGACTCCGAGGAAAGAATGTAATTGCCGTTCAGCTCACCCAGACAGAGCGGTCTGATTCCCATAGGATCCCGCATTCCTACCAGGGTATCCTCCGTCATAATCACCAAAGCATAGGCGCCTTTTAAGTCTATCATGCATTTAGCCAGAGCATCTTCCATCTTATCCTGAGCATAGCGGGCTAGAAGATTGGCTACTATCTCGGTGTCGGTAGTAGTCTGGAAAATCGAACCATAAGTGGCCAGTCTTTTTCTCAGGGCGGCATTATTGGTAAGATTGCCGTTGTGGGCTAAAGCTACCATACCCTGCAAGTAATGGAAAACTAAAGGCTGGGCATTGACTAATCCGCTCTCACCAGTGGTTGAGTAGCGTACATGCCCTATAGCCATATGACCATGCATGTTGTCAATCTCATCAGGTGTAAAAACATCAGAAACTAGTCCCATGCCTTTATACAGTTGAATGCTTTTGCCATCGGATACGGCAATACCTGCGCTCTCCTGACCACGGTGCTGCAAAGCATAAAGGCCATAGAAAGTTGAACGGGCTGCATCGGTGATGTTTTCGGGGTTGTTTAAATAAATACCGAAAACACCGCATTCCTCTTTGAATTTGTCCTCTACTTCATAATACATTCTAGTGCCTCCCCCAATACGGATCCCATCGCGACAAAAGACTATTCCCGTGTGAACTAATCTAGACCACAGCGCTTGAAAATGTAATCAACTTTATCCTTGTATATATCGTAGGAAAAAGCCTTTTCTATATCATGAGGGGAAAGATGCCTCATGATCTCCTCGTCCTTCATAATCAATTCCCGGAAATCAAGCCCCTGAGTCCAGCTAGTCATAGCATGCCCCTGCACCAAGCGGTAAGCTTCTTCCCTCAGCAGACCCTTACCCACCAGAACCAGCATCAGTTCCTGGGAAAAGACCAATCCACGGGTGCGTTCAATATTTTTTTGCATACGGTCTTCGTATACCACCAATCCCTGTACAATAGCGGTAAACTTCTCCAGCATATAGTCTAAGAGTATGCAGCTATCGGGAATAATCACCCGTTCTACTGAAGAATGAGTCAAATCTCTTTCATGCCACAAAGACACGTTTTCCATAGCAGCCAGGGCATTTCCCCTCAAGACCCGGGACAATCCGGCCACTCTTTCGCTCATCATAGGATTGCGTTTGTGGGGCATAGCTGATGAACCCTTCTGCCCTTTAGAAAAAGGTTCTTCCACTTCCAGTATCTCGGTTCGCTGTAGATTGCGTATCTCGGTGGCCATCTTTTCCAAGGAACTGCCTATCACCGCCAGGGTAGTGAGAAATTGAGCATGGCGGTCTCTTTGAATGATTTGGGTGGAAACCGGGCAGGGCATAAGGCCTAGTTTGTGGCACACATGTTCTTCTACCCGCGGATCTAAGTGTGCGAAGTTGCCCATGGCACCGGATATAGCGCCACAGGCAATCACCTGACGGGCTTCTTGTAATCTATCAATATGGCGCTGTATTTCTGTAAACCACAGAGCCATCTTCAAGCCAAAAGTGGTGGGCTCTCCATG
>DLUN01000187.1:0-5450 GCA_003444615.1 Syntrophomonas sp. | reverse complement strand
ATATATTTGGACTCATCACCCACGTTTTCCGCAACATTAGTTAAAAAGGCGATAACATCATGGCGTACTTCCGCCTCTATTTCTTTTACCCGCTGCAGATCAAAACGAGCCGTAGCGCTAATGACTTTAACCGCTTCCTCGGGGATACGCCCCAATTTAGCCCAGCCTTCACAAGCGGCAATTTCAATTTGCAGCCAGTTATTGAGTTTGTTCTCTTCGGTCCAGATGGCACCCATTTCCGGCAGAGTATAGCGTGGAATCATTTATAGCCCTCCTTTTTCCTGCAGATAACGCTGGGCCCCTACTTCTTTCAAGTGCTGATCTTTAGCTGTCACCTCACCAGCCATTTTTCGGCGGTAGGCTAACAGCTTTTGACGCAGCTTTTCATCCCGTAGAGCTAATATCTGCACGGCTAAAAGTCCTGCATTGGCGGCCCCATTTATGGCAACGGTAGCTACCGGTATGCCCCGGGGCATCTGTACAATAGAATAAAGGGAATCCAGGCCACCCAAAGAACTGGTTTTCATGGGCACTCCTATAACCGGCACAACTGTATAGGCAGCAATTACTCCTGGCAAATGGGCTGCGCCGCCAGCACCGGCTATAATAACCTGTAGTCCTCGCTGGTGAGCCTGAGAGGCATAACGAGCGGTTTCTTCCGGTAATCGATGGGCTGAACAGATGGTCATTTCATATTCAACTCCAAATTGAGATAGAATATCCCCGGCCTCTTTCATTACCGGCAGATCCGAATCACTTCCCATAATAATTCCTACTTTGGGCACTATCTTCCGACCTCCTCTTAAAAACCCATGATGCTGAGTAAAAATTAAGCCCAGCCGGATAGGTTCAGTAACCGAAACCTGTCCGCCTGGGCTTTTATCCCTATACGGTGTAGCACCTGTTAGAAACAAGCGCCTGTGTCACTTGGACCAGTCCATCTGCGATGCGGAACCCTAGACACACTTTCGAGTTTCTCGTAAGTCTGCTTACATCCTGATAGTAACAAAGCTGTGAACGGGTGTCAATTAAACTATCATTGCTACCACAGATAATTAATCACTCCTGTCACATCTGGTAGAGACGATCCTTAAGTTTCTGTATTTCCTCACGCAAAAGCATGGTTTCTTGTTGTAACTCGGGATCGGGTATACTGGCAAGCCGGTCTAAAATTTCACTCCCGCACAGATCTTCTAAACGTTGAATAAGACTCTCGGTCAGGGTCTGGATTAAATCCTCCAGAGGATTAGCTTCCGAATTACGTATAGGAAGATAGCAATTTAGCCGTTCTGGCCCTTTGGGTGTCTCTAGCTGCATACTCAGTTTACTCCTGTTCTGTTTTCTTCAAATTATTACCCTATGCCAGAGCGGATTATACCTATTAATCCCCACTTAATTGGCAGGCTAATCGACAATAACCTAATTGATGTCCGCCGCACGGCCTCGCACTGAGTTTAAGCTGAGTCTAGAGCCCTTCCGGCAAGGTTTTTATAAATTCTTCGTATATAATGTCTTCTTCCGACTGGTTTCCGGTAAAACTGGTTAGCTCCATAGAGTCTTCACCGATTAGCTGTCCAACCGTTTTCCGCCATTCCTGCAGCTGCCGGTGTTGTTCTCTTTGAATGGACTTTTCAATATAGTCCTGCAATGCATCGAGTATGTTTCCCTTAATTGTTTGATCCAAAATTCCCTCAGCATAAGCCTGTTCCAGTTGATAGGCTAAAGCATTCATACGGCGAAACGTACTTCCCAAGCTGAATCCCCCCAGTAGTTTTCAACCTAATACTAATTATAGCAGGAGTTGACTGGATTGGCACTTACTGTATGTGTTAAGCCTAATATGCAAGAGGGGACGGTTCCTTCTGTCATTCATGGTAACATGCTATTACCTGGGGCACAACCACTAATTACCACATGACAGAAAGAACCGTCCCCTCTTGCATTTATCCTACTCCCATTCGATAGTACCCGGGGGTTTGCTGGTTATATCATAGGCTACCCGGTTCACTCCCTCCACTTCGTTAACAATGCGCCGGGCTATAGTATCAAGTAATGCCCAGGGTAGCCGGGCAACTTCGGCGGTCATGGCATCATCACTTACTACTGCCCGCACTATAATTGGATAAGCATAGGTACGTGCATCACCCATAACTCCTACACTGCGAACGGGTGGCAGTACTGCAAAAGCCTGCCAGAGTTCTCTATCTAGACCTGCTCTGGCTATTTCCTCCCGCACGATGGCATCCGCTTCCCGTAAAATGTGGACTTTTTCTCTAGTCACTTCTTCTAGCACTCTAACACCCAAACCAGGGCCCGGGAAGGGCTGCCGCCACAGTATTTCATCAGGTATGCCTAGTTTTTGGCCCATGATGCGGACCTCATCCTTAAAAAGCAGCCGCAGGGGTTCAATTAACTCAAAATCCATATCTTCAGGAAGCCCCCCTACGTTGTGGTGACTCTTTATGGTGTGGGCGGTTCGGGTACCGCTTTCGACTACATCGGGATAAATAGTACCCTGTACCAGGTAGTCAATTTCACCTAATTTGGCTTTTTCTTCTTCAAACACCCTGATAAATTCTTCACCAATGATTTTGCGCTTCTCTTCCGGATCCCTTATTCCCGCCAGCTTTTGCAGGAAGCGTTCCTCGGCCTCAACATACACCAGGTTAATGCCCATATGATCACGGAAAGTCTTAATTACCTGTTCGGATTCACCTTTACGCATTAAACCGGTATCCACATAAACACAAACCAGCTGATCACCCACCGCCTTATGGACTAAGGCAGCGGCTACCGATGAATCGACCCCTCCACTGAGGGCACACAAGACCTTTTTGTCGCCTACTTTAGAACGGATATCTTGAACAGCTTCGGCAATAAGGTCGGCTATGTCCCAATTGCCACTGCATGCACATACCTTAAACAGGAAGTTGCTGAGTATCTCCATACCCTTTATAGTATGACGGACCTCTGGGTGAAACTGTACTCCATAAATCTTACAGTGAGGATGATATATAGCTGCAAAGGGGCAGTTGTCAGTCTGGGCAATAACTTCAAATCCTTCTGGCAAACTGTGAATGGCATCGCCGTTGCTCATCCATACCTGCGTTTCCTTTTCCAAATTGGCAAAGAGCGGGTTATCCTCCTTCACATGCAGCATGGTACGCCCGTACTCACGCAGTGGACTGGGCTTAACATCCCCGCCCATACAATGAGCTATCAGCTGCATTCCGTAACAGACACCCAAAACCGGAATCCCCATATCAAAAATCCGGGGATCACACTGAGGTGCGCCTTCTTCATGTACACTGGCCGGCCCTCCGCTAAGAATGATTCCCCGGGGCTTTTTAGCTTGGATTTCCTCATAGCTGATATCGAAGGGAACCATTTCACTATAAACCGATAATTCTCTTACCCGACGAGCTATAAGTTGATTATATTGCCCTCCGAAATCTAGAACCAGTACTGTCTCTCTGCCCATTGTTACACCTCTATTTCTCATATATTGATGGTTTCAAGATGCATACCGCTGGATAGTGCCGGTACTGTTCAGCATAATCTAATCCATAGCCGACGATAAATTCATCGGGAATAGCAAACCCAACATATTCAGGATTAATAGCAGCTTTGCGCCGGGAGGGTTTGTCTAGCAGGCAGCATATTCCAATACTGCGGGGGCCTCGCTTGGCCAGTATTTCTTTTATGTACTGCAGGGTAAGTCCGGTATCTACTATATCTTCCACTATCAGTACGTCTTTATCGCGAATGGAGTAGTCCAGATCTTTTATGATACGCACCTCGCCGGAGGAAACTGTAGAAACCCCATAACTGGATACATCCATAAAATCGATTTCCAAGGGCAGGTCAATTTCCCTAACCAGGTCGGCCATAAATATAAAAGCTCCTTTTAATATGCCAACTACTAGCAGGTTTTTATCTGCATAATCTTTAGTGATTTCTTGAGCCAGTTCTTTTACCCTGGCCATGACTTGCTCCCGATCATATAGAATATCTACCTGTTCCAGATTCAAACAGATCCCTCCTTTATAAAAAGGATTATAACAACAACCAGTAAGGGGTGCAATTAATAGCCAAAAACCTTCCCTTACAGCAACAAATAAGGAGGAGTCAGAAAAACCCCTCCCACGGCCAATTGTCTATATTTTATAAGGTATTAATATAAGGGATGATCTTTTCCCATCTGAAAATAGTGGCGGCTGTCTAAATAGTCATAAATATGCTGCAAAGCCTCGCCGAAACGCTGGAAATGTACAATTTCCCGCTGCCATAAAAATCTTAGCGGGGCGATGATATCCGGTTCACGGGTCATACTAATCAAATGCTCATAAACGGCTCGAGCTTTTTGTTCCGCTGCCATGTCTTCCATTAAGTCAGCTACCGGATCACCTACAGCCCGGACATATGCCGCTGTCCAGGGTACTCCTTCCGCATCTACCCAGTACAAGTCTTTGCCGTTTTGAGCGTAGTATCCCCCCAGACCCGCTTCTTTAAGCTCTTCTGGTGAGGCATCCCTGATTATCTGGTGAATCATAGTGGCAATTATTTCCACATGGGCCATTTCCTCAGTACCAATATCAGTAAGCAGTGCTTTGGTTTTTCCAGTAGGCATGGCATATCTCTGGGTCAGGTAACGTAAGGAAGCACTCAGTTCTCCGTCAGGTCCGCCATACTGCGATAACAGCGCTTTGGCCATTTTCAAATCCTTACTGCGGACTCTCACTGGATATTGCAGCTTCTTTTCGTAAATCCACATACTTCTCCCCCCTTTAATAGCCGTAGTCCCAAGGCCAGGGTTCATCCACCCATTGCCACGGGTAATCGCTCATGTCCTCACCAAAGTTTTTCAAGGGTCCAAAACCTTTCTCATACTCAGCTTTTAACTGGTTGAGTACTTTGGTTATATAGTTGTAGTCTTCTAAAGCATCTTTATGGCGCGGGAAATTATCCAGGTAAAGATTTAATTCAACCGCTGCAAACTCGTATTCTTGAATTGCTCGGATAAGTTCTTCCCGGCTTCTTTTATCACGGCTATCCTTCATACCCATCCTCCTCCCTTTTATCAGTATCTTCCAGATAGGGTTTGGCAGCTAGGCAGGTCCAGATGGTTCCTTTCCTTAAAGCCACATCCAAGGGAAACACTTCACAGAAGGGTTGGAAAGGTACAAAAGCCCGGGCTAGCTCTAACTCCTTTTTTTTATCGCGTCTATCCACCAATTCTCACTCCTTTGAGATAAGAAATACAATACATACTATGTATTGAGGACAAATCCGGTTCCACAACATGGTATAGTTGTATATTTTATCTTCTCTTGTTAGGGGCTTAATATATTGGCAAAAAACAACTGTCCTCAGATGCTTTCTAAAATAAGCGCATGTGACACGGGGACGGGGTCGTTGTCAACTTTTTTGTACCTTGAACCAAAAGTTGA
>DLUN01000008.1:28373-32354 GCA_003444615.1 Syntrophomonas sp. | reverse complement strand
TTGGGCGCCTTTTTTTTTATTCACTATAGCGGGGTCGACTTTTTCGACACCCGGTTATTTTTTTTGATAAAGGCTTATCAGTTGGCGGGCTAGCAGAAATGGGGTACCATGAAAGCAAATCCTGTAGTTGGTTGTGGGAAGGAGTGCTAATAATGGGACGTGCCAATTTGCTAAAAGTAACCATTCTTTTGACTGTACTAATAATTATAATCGGTATCTATAGTGTTTCTACTTATAATAGTTTAGTTTTAGTTACCCAAGACATTGATACTAAATGGAATCAGGTAGAAAATCAACTGCAGCACAAATTAACACTTATTCCTGATGTGATAGATACAAGCCAGGCTTATACCGAGCAGGATGAGGAAGCTTTCGCCATAATTAATGAGTCTAGAAGTAAGCTGGCCAGAGCGGAAACTGTTGGTCAAAAAGCCCAAGCAGATGCCGATTTGAGCAGGGGTTTGTCCCAATTATGTAAAGCGGTGAAGCAACACTCGGCAATTGAAGCAGATACTGCTTGCCAGCAGATGTTGAATAAAATGACTGTAACGGAAGAAAACTTAGCTACCGCTCGACGAGACTATAATGAAGCAGTAAGAGGTTACAATACCTATATCAAAGGTTTTCCGGCCAATATAGTAGCGGGTGTGGGCGGTTTTGGAAGAAGACCTTACTTTGAAGCTGGTGAAATGGCTCCTATTGATGAACAATAGCTGCGAGGCGGGAGGAAATATGGACGTATACATCTATCTCTTGACTGTATTATTTATAGCTGGATTAGCGACTATAGTGCGCTTTTTTGGCGGGGAGGGCTTAATTGCCGGATATAATACTGCATCGGCTGAGGAAAAGGCCTACATGAAGGAGAAGGGTATCGGTAAGTTTGTAGGCAACTATATGTACGGTTTAGCAGCGATTATTCTGACTGGATTTTTGCTGGAAAAGGCTGGTGTACGGTATGCTCAGGATATTGCTTGGGCAGTATTTGCAGTTGTAATTGTAATTATGCTCATAAGGATACGACGGTTTAATTATCCTGGGACCCGAAATTCTCCTCAGGCACGCCGCAGCTTGCGGCTGACATTGCTAATACTGGTGATAGTTGCTGTTCTGATTACTTGGACTGCTTTTCCTGCTGGTGTAGATTTGCAATCTGACCAATTCGTCATCAGCGGGGTTTATGGGGTTAGCTGCCGGTATTCTGATATAGAGCAGGTACAGCTTATAGAAGAACTGCCGGATATAAACTTAAGAACTAATGGCCTTAGTCTAGGGCCGATTAACAAAGGACACTTCCAGTTGGAGGATGGTGGTTCAGTTCTGCTGTATCTGCGTAATAGGAAACCGCCTTTTATCCACATTACCTTCAAATCTGAACAAAAGCCTATTATCCTTAATTATGCTGATCCAACCTTAACCACAGAATTGTTTGAGGAATTATATGCTAAGGTCGATTGAGATGTTGGAGCCTCCTTACCTAAATGAAACAGGTGGAATAAACTTTGAAAACAGGGCAGACTAATCAAATAAGGCATATTATATTTGATTTCGACGGTACCATTGTGGATTCGTTGGGAGTGGCTATCCAATTATTCAACCAGATAGCCCATAAGTATGGCTTGAGCCCGATAAGCAGTGAGGAACTGGATGAGCTGCGCCGTAAATCTATGCTGGAAAGATTTAAGGCTGTTAAAGTATCACCTCATCAGATACCCCGCCTAGGCCTGGAACTTACCAAAGCTTATACAAAAAGCCTCAGCTTTATTAAAGCTTTTGACGGTATGCGGGAAGTAATACTCAGCCTAAAAGAGCGCGGCTTCACCTTAAGTATTATCTCCTCCAACTCCAATCAAAACATCCGTAGATTTTTAAGGCAGAATGATTTGGATGTTTTCGATCATATTTACTGCGCCAAAAATTTATTTGGCAAAGAGCGCACTATCGGCAGTTTTATCAAAAAACTACACCTGAAACGGGAAGAATTGATTTATATAGGGGACGAGCATCGCGACATCATTGCCTGTCAGGCCAATGGTATTAAAGTGATAGGGGTGACCTGGGGGTTTGATACCCTGGAAACCCTGGAGAAGGCTCGTCCTAACTTTATTGCCCGGAAGCCCTCCGATATATTAAGCATCATTGGCAACTCGAAGTGATATTAAAAATCATGTCTTTTCTACATAACCCGCGCTAATTACTACAAAAAGTGTATATTGACAGGTAATGAATAATGGGTAAATATATAATATAACTAAATGATACATTAAGGATGTGTAATAGTGTCTAATACAACAGTAGAAAATATTATTCTAGGGTGTTTAAGCTTTGGTCCTAAAAGTGGATATGAAATTAAAAAAATAATCAATATGAGTTCTTCTTGGTTCTACAATGCCTCCTATGGGAGCATTTATCCAATTCTAAAGAAGCATGAGAGTAAGGGATTAGTTACCTCTGAGGAAGTAGTAGACAATGGGCGGTACAAACGACTTTATAAACTAACGGATAAAGGGGAAAAGGCTTTTTACAATTGGATGTTGGGAACTCCTAGACTTATGACGGTCAAGTACGAGATGGCTGTAAAGTTAATGTTTTTCGCCAAAATCGAACCCCAAGAGAGAATAAAACAGGTGGAAGAGCATATTGAACAACTCATACTCTTTAAACAGGAACTGGAAGAAATAGAACCCTATGCAGATAGTGAAGGAGACTCCTATCAACGTTTAATTCTGGATTGGGGGGAGAATCTGTATGCGTTCCTTATTCAATGGTTCAGTATGCTTTTAGAGGAATTGAAGAAGAATAACGGTGATCTGCCAAAGAGGAGATCACTCAAATCTTAAAAGAGAGATTAAATTACAGAAGGGGGAGTAGTTATGAAGACGAGAATTACAGAGATGTTGGGGATAAAGTACCCCATCATTTGTGGTGGTATGTTGTGGTTATGCAAACCGGAACTGTGTGCGGCCATTTCCAATGCTGGTGGATTAGGAAATCTTACTGCTGGTAACTATGACACGGGTGAGGAGTTTAGGGAGGCTGTACGCCAGACCAAAGCACTTACCGACAAGCCCTTTGGGGTTAATATTAGCTTACTCCCATCATTCCGTATTACTGAACAAACTTATGATGACTACTTCCGGATTTGCTGTGAAGAAAAAGTAGCAGCTATTGAAGTTTCGGGAATGTTTGCTACCAAGTATCTGGATATGGTCAAAGAGGCAGGAGTGAAAATATTTCATAAAGTTGGTGCAGTCCGCCATGCCGTTAGAATAGAGAAGCTAGGTTATGATGGAGTGTTCGCCGCTGGTTTCGAAGAAGGAGGCCATCCTCTCAGTGATGATGTTACTACTATGGTGTTAGTTCCCCGCGTAGTAGAATCAGTCCAGATACCGGTTGTGGCTGTAGGGGGTATAGCCGATGGCCGGGGTTTGGCAGCTGCTCTTTGTTTGGGAGCCGAAGGGGTCATGATGGCGTCCCGCTTTATAAATACCCAGGAATGCAATGTTCATCAAAATATCAAGGATGAACTAATTAAACGCAGAGAAAATGATACTACTCTAATTGGCAAGAGTTTTAGTCTTCAAGGCCGGGCCTTGAAAAACCAACTGACAGATACCGTATTGAAAATGGAATCAGAAGGAAAAAGCATAGAAGAAGTATTTCCTCTCATAACCGGTCAGCGGGTCAAACAAGCCTGGCAGAGCGGGGATGTAGAATCGGCTGCTTTTATGGTTGGCCAGTCCATTGGCCTTATTAATGATGTTCCAACCTGTAAGGAACTATTAGATAAAATGGTGAGTGATGCTGAGAGTATATTAAGTAAGCAGATAGCTCGTTATACTGGTTAATACACAATTAAACCGTTTGTGAAAACAAAATATTAATAAACGAAGAACCCTTATATCCTGCATGATTCATATACATTCAGGTAGTCGTTCAGGGATCCACTAAAATGTTTTAGCGGATCCCTTTTTGTTTTTA
>DLUN01000008.1:27384-28085 GCA_003444615.1 Syntrophomonas sp. | reverse complement strand
AAACGATATATAGCGAAAGCGAGTATAAATAAATATCCCTATAGGAGTATGAGATTGTGACAGCGGGATTAATCTTAAACTTCCTTGGGAAGTTAAGGAGAACATAGCCGAAAAGTGGGAAATGGAACGGGTACCCTTGATGAAGGAGAAAGGAGTGATAACACTACTAACGTTTGAACTGCGAAGTTGGATGGTGGTTATTGTATAGGCAGCACTTGTGGACAATATCTAATTGGGGGAGGCGTTATTTAAATGAACGTTAAAGAGCTTTATAAGCAAAAGTTAACAACAGCTGAAGAAGCGGTAAAACTTGTTCAGGATGGGTGGAGAGTAACATTTCCGATAGCGATAGGGCAGCCGCCAGCTTTGATGACAGCCTTGGCTAGGCGCAAGGAAGAGTTTACTCATTTAGATGTACTGCTGGTTATTGAAGCCTATGCCTCAGAACTGATGATGATTACCAGAGAGGACTCTATAGACATTGACTATATTGTGCCTGTAAACAAAAAGGTTATTCAGGATGGAACCCATACCTATACACCGGCTCGTTTAGGTCAGATGACCAAATTCCTTGATATGGGACGTCCTCAGCAAGTTGTAATGATGCAGGTAGCCCCCATGGATGAGCACGGCTATTTCAGCATGGGGACCAACTGCGACTTTGCTCTGCCGCTGGGCAAAAGAGCGGAAAAGGTAATCGT
>DLUN01000008.1:27054-27206 GCA_003444615.1 Syntrophomonas sp. | reverse complement strand
AAGACATTCCATCCTGATGTTATGTTGACTTCCTTTGCAGCAGGATCTACGGAATTATACAAATGGCTTGATAATAATCCTGCTGTTCATTTCTATCCGGTTGATTATATCCTGGACCCTTATCTGATCGGGAAAAATAACAAAATGGTGGC
>DLUN01000008.1:26385-26813 GCA_003444615.1 Syntrophomonas sp. | reverse complement strand
GGACAACTGGATATGATGATGGGCGCTTTCAACTCTGAGGGCGGCAAAGGGATAATTGCCATAGAATCAACGACTAAGACCAAACAAGGAATAGTATCCAAGATAGCTGCTCACCTGGATTACGGGTCTTTTGTCACCACCGGCAGAGGAGACGTGAATTATGTGGTGACGGAATACGGTATTGCTGATATTAAAGTCTGGTCAGCCAGAGAAAGAGCAAAGAGACTAATAGCTATTGCCCATCCTGACTTCCGGGATGAGTTGACTTTTGAAGCCAAGAAGTGTGGTTTGCTCTAGGTCCATTCCCATGCATAGAGAGGAGGAGTTGGAGTAATGGATTTTTCCTTGAGCAAGGAACAGCTTATGATCCAGAATATGGCACGGGAGTTCGCAGAAAAAAGCATTCTCCCCGTAGCCCAGCAGATAGA
>DLUN01000008.1:23862-26134 GCA_003444615.1 Syntrophomonas sp. | reverse complement strand
GGCATAGCCTATCCTGAAGAATATGGCGGTGCTGGAGGCGGTTACGAAGGATATGCTTTGGCGATGGAACAGATCAGCAAAGTATGCGGCGGGGTTGCCATGGTCATATCAGCTCACTGTATGACTTTAAGTACGATAATGGCTTTTGGCACGGAAGAACAAAAGAAGAAGTATATGACTCCAGGTTGTAAAGGAGAGCATATATTATCCGTAGCCTTCACTGAACCCTCTACAGGTTCTGATCCCAAACAGCTGACTTCCACAGCAGTAAAATATGGAGACAAATATATACTAAATGGAACCAAAAGGTTCATATCCAATGCTAATTGGCCCGGTACTATACTGGTTTTTGCGGTTGACAGCGAAACCAAACGACCGACCGCCTTTTTAGTTGACAAATGGTGCGAAGGATATTCTATCTCGGAGCCCTGGGATAAGATCGGAATGCACGGCGGAATGCTTTTGGATGTATATATGAAGGACATTCTCGTGCCGGCTGAAAATATCCTGGGCGGACCTGGCATGGGATATCCTATTCTTCAATTAGGCATTTCTTATGGCAAAATCGGGGTATGTTCGATAACCATAGGAGCCATGCTCGCTGCTTACGAAGAAGCTTTGAGATATGCCCAGGAAAAGATGCACCGTGACAAGCCGATTTCCAAGTTTCAAGCAGTGCAGCTGCGTTTGGCATCAATTGCCTCATTATATGAAGCTTCGCGATGGATGACTTACCGTCTGGCCTGGTTAGCTAATGATGTAAAAGATCCGATTCAGTTCGCCAAAGAGGCTGCTTTGACCAAAACTTTCGTGGGGGAAACAGTTATTGATTTAATGAGAGATGCTATGGCCATTCATGGTTCATACGGGCTGATCAATGACTACAAGATTGCCCAGTTATGGCGCGATTCAATCGTCGCTCCTCAAGTAGAGGGAGTTACCGATATGCAGAAAACCATTGCAGCAGCTGTTATTCTGGGAGCTATCTAGATCAAACCCTACGGCAAGCATTCCTCGTGGTTTTTGAGAACAGGAACGGGAAATAGCCCGCTAAAAGGAGGAGAGAAAATATGGCTTATGGTGAAACTATAGCCTTTTCGAAAGAAGATAAGGTAGGAATTATAACTCTAAATAGACCAGATATTTTTAATATTGTAAGCGATAAGTTCCTATATGAACTGGATGAAATACAAAACGATATTGAAAAGGATGAATCTATAGGAGCTGTATTAATCCAGGCCAAAGGAGACCATTTCTCAGCAGGTATAGATTTTAATACCCTACAAAATTTTCCTGCCAAAGAAGCCGTGAAAAAGCTTACCTGGCTCCAGAGAATCTACGGCCGCTGGCAAGAATGGCCCTTTGTAGTGATTGTAGCCATTCAAGGTATGTGCTATGGTTCGGCTTGTGAATTAGCCTTGGGGTGTGATATACGTATTGCTGCCGAGGATGCCCGTATCTGGATGCCGGAAGTTAGGTTTAACATTTCCCCGGATATGGGAGGTACAGCTAAATTAACCAAGCTAGTGGGGACAGGACAGGCCAAACGCATGCTGCTTCTCTGTGAAGAAATTGATGCTCAGGAAGCCTTGCGGATAGGTTTTGTAGAGAAAGTAGTACCCAAAGATAAACTTTATGAAACCGCCTTTAAGCTAGCCCGCAGGACCACTGGACTTCCTCCGGCAGCCATTAACTTTGCCAAAAAAGGCATAAATATGGCCGCTGAAAGCAGTGTGTATGCCGCGCAGATGTTTGAACAAGCCCAATCTTGTTATGGTTTGAATAGTAAAGATAAACAAGAGGGTATCAATTCCTTCTTTGAAAAACGCAAACCAGTCTACACCGGTGAGTAGCTGTTCAGCGGTGGGGAGACTGGCAGGTAATGGGGACCATTTTGGTTCCCATTATTCTTCTATTGAAAGAGGTGTAACAACCAGGTGGAAAAGTTTGATGTAATTGTGGTAGGGGGCGGTCTGGCTGGCTTGGCAGCAGCCTATACCCTGGCCCAACATGACCTGGAGGTGCTGGTGCTGGAAAGAGGTGATTACGCCGGTGCCAAAAACCTAACCGGGGGGCGCTTGTATATTAATCCTATTCGCAATTTGTTCCCCGACCTGTGGCCTAAAGCACCTTTGGAAAGGCCTATAGTGAGGGAAGGTGTAATGATCATGGCTGCAGAGAGCTCTTTTTCCCTTAACTACACCGGAGCTGACTTAGCCAGTGAGCCTTTTCAAAGCTATAGTGTTTTGAGGGCTAAATTCGATAGATGGTT
>DLUN01000008.1:13385-23581 GCA_003444615.1 Syntrophomonas sp. | reverse complement strand
AAGAGCCGATGGCGAGGAACTAAGGGCAGATGTAGTTATTGCTTGTGATGGAGTTTTATCCTTAATAGCTGAAAAAGCTGGACTGAGGAAACCCGGAAAACCCAAAGACTACGCAGTTGGCATCAAAGAAGTTATAGAAATTGATGCTGGGCTAATTGAGGAGAGATTCGGGTTGGAGGAAAAAGAGGGAGCTGCCTGCCTTTTTATGGGTGCAGTGACCAGAGGAGTATTTGGCGGGGGCTTTCTCTACACTAACCAGGACAGTCTAAGTCTTGGCATAGTGGTAGGCATCAATGAGCTTATGTCCAGCGAATCAGCGGCAGCTGTACCGGCTTTATTGGAAGACCTTAAACAGCGGGCGGAAATAGCACGCTTGATAAAGGATGGAACCCCTGTAGAATATGGAGCTCATGTTATTCCTGAAGGAGGATGGGCGTCTCTCACTAAGCTTTATGGACCTGGAATACTTGTAGCTGGAGACGCGGCCGGTTTTTCCATGAACATAGGGATAACGGTCAGAGGAATGGAATATGCAATGGCTTCCGGGTATTATGCTGCTCAGGCGGTCCTGAAAGCTAGGGAAAAGAATGACTATAGTGCCTCGATGCTATCTGAGTATGAAGCGCTGTTAAACGAGAGCTTTGTTATGAAAGATTTCAAGAGTTTTAAGGAGGCTCCTTTAGCTTTAAGCAATCCACGTATCTATTCTCATTATCCTGAGCTCATCAATGGCATCATGGCCGACTTGTATGCGGTTCCCGATGGGCCGAAAGAAAAATTATATCCGACCATAAGGAAACACCTTAATTGGCGTGAAATGCTGGCGATGGCTGGCGATATGAGAAAGGTGATGAAGCTGTGACCGACACTTTGGGACTGAAAGCTAAATTAGGCTTGAATGTGTTCAAACCCAATGAACACAGGCATATAACTATTAAACCTGGCAGGGAAAAGGACCCTCGACTGAAAAGAGCGGTGCTGGTATGTCCGGCTGGACTGTATACGGTAACTCAGGCTGATGAGGTGGAACTGACTATTGATGGCTGCTTAGAATGCGGTACCTGTCGCATAGCCTGCGGTACTGATGTACTTGATTGGGATTATCCCCCGGGAGGAACTGGGATACAGTATCGATTTGGCTAGGTGATAATTGTGAGGAGGGGTTAAGAGCATGAATATAGTGGTGGCAATGAAACAGATTCCCGACCTGCAGCAGATAAGAATCAGTAACCGGCGTCCGGTTTTGGAAGATGTGCCCTTGACATTTGGCAGCATAGACAAAAGTGCTCTGGAAGCAGCCGTGGTTATTCGGGAAAGTTCTGGAGAAGAAAAGGTATTGGTTTTGTCTGCAGGAACGGAGGAGCTGGAGGATACCATCAAGGAGGCTTTGGCAGCTGGAGGAGATGAAGCTTGTTTAATTATAGACGAATCCTTGGCAGAAGCCGACAGCAGTATGATAGCCCAAGTGTTAGCTGCGGGGATAAAACAATTAGATAATGTGGATCTGATACTTTTTGGTGAAGGTAGTGGAGACAATTATTCCGGTCAAGTAGGTTCTCGAGTGGCCCGGTTGCTGGAACTACCTCAAATCTGCTACGCCCGTGACATCAAAATAGATGGAGATACAGCTTACGTAGTCCGGGTTTTGGAGGATTGTGAAGAGGTGGTAGAAGTTAAATTGCCCGCTATTATTACGGTTCTGTCTGATATTGGTGAGCCGCGCATACCATCAGTAACCCAGATCTTAAAGGCTGGCAAAAAGCCCAAGCATTTTCTGGACCTGGATGAACTGGGTGTTAGTCTGGACCACAGCAACCCCATAATTACACTCAGCAATTTAGCTCCTGAGTCCAATCGCAAGAGGATAGTGGTAAAAGATTCGGCTGAGTTGATAGAAGTGCTGAAGAGTGAGAACTTGATCGGGGGGTAAGATGATATGGCAAAAATAATGATATACAGCGCCAAAGACACCTTAGCTCTGGAATTGTTAAGTGCGGCTCGAACCATAGCTAGCAATACCGGAGACGAAATAATAGCCCTGACCATAAACAACGATGAGCAAGGACAGATTTTGGCCGATGCCGGGGCTACTGTCTACAAAGTAAACGCATCCGATTTGATTCTGGCTGATGTTGCCGCCGTAGCTGATGTTATCGCCCAGGGAGTCCAACAGTTGGGAGTGGAGGTAGTTTTATTGGCATCTGACCGCCGGGGCAAAGAATTAGCTGGCAGTTTGGCTCAAATCATAGGAGCAGGTTGTATTACTGATGTATCAGCTATGCAGGTAAAAGATGGACGTATCGAATGTGAACGCAATGCTTTGGGTGGTGCTACTGTAGCAACTCAATACATTGAGGGAGACAGGCAGGTGTTGGCTATTGCTCCCAAAGCCTTTTCGGCTGCTTCCGGCGAGGGAGGAAGTGTTACCGAACTGCAGGTAACCGTAAAACCCTCCGGCATCCGAGTTCAAGAAGTAAGGGCTAAGGACAGTGATAGTGTCAACATCGAGGAAACAGCTGTAATAGTAGCCGTTGGTCAGGGGTTGAAGAGTAAAGAAGATTTAGCTATGGCTGAATCACTGGCTCAATCATTAGGAGGAGTAGTGGCTTGCTCTAAACCTTTGGCCACCGACAAGAAGTGGCTGTCCGAAGACCGGGTTATTGGTTTATCAGGCAAACTGTGCAAACCGGATTTAGCGCTTCTGTTCGGTATTTCTGGACAGGTGCAGTTCACTGTTGGTATCAGAGATGCTAAAACTATTGTGGCCGTAAATACAGATGAAAATGCTACTATCAATCAAATGGCCGATTATATCTTAACTGCCGATATGCATGAAATCATTCCTGAACTAAACCGGTTGCTAGGGTAATAAATATTAACGAAGAAAGGGGCGAATAATAATGGCATTCAATTGGGCTTATAATACACGAGATTTTGAATTTATTCTTCAAGAATGGCTACCCACGGAGCGTATTTTCGCTTATGAGCGTTTTCGGGATTACTATAGTAAAGATGATGTCAAAATGATCATTGACCCGGTTTTTAACATCGCTAAAGATATGATAGCTCCTGCCAATGACGATGGTGAGGCGCAACCGGCGCGTTTTGAAAACGGTCAGGTTATATTGCCGGAATCCTATGCCAAAACATTTCACTACATACAGGAAAACGGATTTGGTTCTTCCAATATCGACGAAAAGGCAGAAGGGGTAATGCCCCAGGTAGTATATGCCGCCATACAGGAAATGCTGGCCTCAGCTAATCCAGCCTGGTCACCTTATATAGCGCTGACTACTGGTGCAGCTGGCCTTATTCAAACCTTTGGCGATGAAAAACTCAAGGAAATGTTTCTGCCGAAAATGTTTTCTGGTGAATGGTCGGGGACTATGTGCTTGACCGAACCCACCGCTGGTTCTGATGTGGGCGATATCTTAACCAAAGCATATCCTACCGGTAACTCCCGCGTTTTTAAGATCAAGGGTTCCAAGCAATTTATTACTGGTGTTGAACATAGTATGTGTGACAATATTGTCAATATGGTACTAGCCCGGGTGGAAGGGGCTCGTCCAGGAACCAGAGGTATATCTTTGTTTGTGGTACCTAAGTATTGGATTAATGAAGATGGCAGTTTGGAGGACAATGATATCCAGGCTCTGGGACTTGAACACAAAATGGGCATGAAAGGTTCGGCCACTACCGCCGTGACTTTTGGCGAAAACAATAACTGCCGGGGTTGGCTGCTAGGGATCGATCCCCGGGAAAATGATGGCAAAGGCGAAGGAATGGCGCAAATGTTTAAAATGATGAACGAAGCACGGGCTGGAACCGGGCATTTAGCTCAAGCTATCACCGCCAATGCTTATTTCAATGCGGCCCAATATGCTAAAGAACGCATTCAGGGGCGCCCCCTTACCAATCCCAAAGGGGACCGGGTAGCTATTATAAATCACGAAGACGTAAAAAGAATGCTGTTAAATGCCAAAGCCCATGTGGAAGCTATGCGGGGCATGATTTTCCAGACCTATTACTATCTCGATGTTCGCGATAATGATCCGGACGAGGAGGAACGTACCAGGGCATCTGACCGGGTTGAAGTGCTTACCCCTCTTGTTAAGGCTTACTGTTCCGATGAGGCCTGGCCGATAATCGCCGACTGTATTCAGGTTTATGGCGGGTATGGATATTGTGAAGACTACCCGGTGGCTCAGGCTGCTCGTAATGTAAAGGTATTGTCCATCTGGGAAGGAACCAACTATATTCAGTCCTTGGACCTTATGGGGCGCAAGTGGACCATGAAGAAGGGAGCAGCTTTTGCTGCCTGGCTCCAGGATATTCGTGATTTTATAAATGACAATAAAAATACTCCGGGATTCGAAGGAGAATTTGCCAACTTAGAACGCGCTGTAAACAGCTATATGGAGATACAGATGACTATTGGAAGCTATTTTGGAAATAAACAATATGGAATGATGCCCCTGTATGCCCGGCGTATTCTCACAGCTACCGCCCAGCTCTATTGTGGAATGGTAATTCTGTCTCAGGCATTGATAGCCCAAAAGAAACTGCAGGAAATAGGCAGTGATCATTTTGACTATAGCTTTTATGCCGGAAAAGTGGCTGCCGCCAGGTATTATCTTATGAATATAGTGCCTAATATCTGGGCAGTGGCGGAAGTAGTGAAAACAGGTGATACTTCCGTGTTGGACGTTCCCGTTGAAGCTTTCGAATATTAATTACTCCAAAACTAAATTATAATTTGTGACTTTCCTTCTCCTTTTCCTGTTAGAGCCCCCAAAAACTAAAACCCGCGCGAATTGCGCGGGTTTTAGTTTGGTGTATTTTAAGGGGAAAGGTGAGTATGACTAAAGTATGATCACCTCAGATTCTCCACAATGGTGGCGACTCCCATTCCTCCTCCAGTACAGGCAGTAGCCAAGCCATACTTGCCATTTCTCTTTTGCAGCTCATACAATAACGTGGTCATAAGCCTGCCACCGGTGGCCCCTAAAGCATGACCTAATGCAATAGCTCCTCCATTCACATTTAGTCGGGATTCATCCCATTTTACTTGCCGGGCTACTGAAATAGTCTGAACGGCAAAAGCCTCGTTACATTCGATCAAATCCATCTGGTCAATGGTTAACCCGGCTTTTTTAAGAGCCATACCTATGCCGATAACGGGTGCCTCACCGAAATATCTGGGATCTAGGCTTCCCGTGGCAAAGGAAACAATCCTGGCCATAGGCTTCAATTGCAGCTGTTGAGCCTTTTCTTCCGACATCAGAACCAGAGACGAGGCTCCGTCATTCATACCGCAGGAGTTACCGGCGGTAACTGTTCCACCCTGCTTAAAAACAGCCGGCAGCTTAGCCAGCTTTTCTGGGGTAGTATTAAATTTAGGGTGTTCATCCGTTTCAAAAAGTTTAGTCTCTCTTTTTACTTTAATGGGCACAGGTACAATTTCATCTTTAAATCGGCCAGATTCTATAGCCTTTTTAGCTTTCATCTGGCTGTTATAAGCAAACTCGTCTTGTTCTTCCCGGGATATCTGATATTTTTCCTGCAGAAACTCGGCGGCCATACCGGAAGTGATTCCGGTCTCTTCGTCCCGCAGGGTAGCTACAGCTTCATCAATCATCAAGGCATCACCAAACCTGGTTCCCCAGCGGCTGCCAAATACTGCGTAAGGGTAGTCACTCATGTTTTCTACTCCGCCCGCCAGTACTACATCAGCTTCCCCAGCCATGATCATCATACTGGCCATATTAATAGCCTGCAGGGATGAACCGCACAAACGGTTTACTGAAAAACAGGGAACAGAAAAGGGAACATCTGCTTTCAGGGCAGCTTCTTTGGCTACATTCAGACAAGTTGCCGGGGGATTGACATTACCCATGATTACTTCATCGATAATTTCTGCATTAATTCCAGCCCGGTTTATGGCTTCTTTTATCACCAGGGCACCTAAATCACGGATGTGTTTGCCTCTCAAGGAACCACCGAAGGTTCCAACCGCTGTTCTGACAGCGCTTACAATAACAACATTTCTAGGCATTAACATCTCCCCTTTTTATCATTCATAATCATATAAACCCAGCCTTTTCCGCCTCAAATTTAAGCTCATCACGATAATCAGGATGGGCAATGGCGATTAACCTCTTAACTCTTTCTCGTACCGACCAGATCTTTAAGTCGGCAATTCCATACTCGGTTACAACATACTGGATATCGTTTCGGCCAGTGCTTATAAAAGAACCATATTCTAAATGAGGAACTATCTTAGACTTTCTTCCATTTTTGGTTTCCACAGTGGACTCCAGGGCAATAATACCCTTACCACCTTTAGACATGAAGGCACCCATTATCAGATCCTGCTGGCCTCCGGTATGGGTGTATTGTCTGTGACCGATGGATTCGGAATTAACCTGGCCGGTCAAATCTATTTCCAGAGCACTGTTAATACAGATCATTTTGTCGTTCTTAGCGAGAATATAAGGATCTAAGATTTGATCAACGGTATAGAAATGAACCATGGGGTTATTGTTAAGCCATTTGTACAAATCTTCCGAACCAAGGGCAAAACTGGCAACCGCGATATCCGGATTGTAGGTCTTTTTGCGGTTGGTTATGGCTCCTTTTTCCCAAAGTATTTTTAGAGCATCGGGGAACATTTCTGTGTGAATACCCAAATCTTTTTTATTTTCCAGGGCCAAAGCTACGGCACTGGGTATGGAGCCTATTCCCAGTTGCAGGGTGGAACCGTCTTCTACTAATTCAGCGATGTAATTGCCTATTAACTTCTCATTCTCATTGGGAGGTAATACCGGCAGAGCTGTTAGCGGAGTGTTGGCTTCTACAATGGCGTCCACTTCGCTTACGTGCCAGAAGTTGCGCCCGAAGGTACGGGGCATATTTTCATTAACCTGAACAATAATCTTTTCCGCCTTTTTAGCAACGGGGAAGCCATAGTCACAGGATAGTCCCATACTGAAAAAACCGAATTCATCCATAGGGGATACCTGCATCATTACGCACTGATAAGGTCGCCCCATATCAATATACCAGGGTATTTGTGACAACCGAGCCGGTGTGTACGTAAAACGTCCTTCCTGAACCCCGCGCCGGCCGATAATACAGTAGCAGTAATCCGGTTTAATGGGATCATCTTTGGTGAGGTTTAACAGTTCAGTAGGATATACGTCTACAACGGTGAGAACTTCAAGGTGGGTAAACTCATCCTTGCGTCTAGCCAAAGCATTGATCAAAACCGGCGGTTGGCCTACTGCTACCGGCCAGGTTACTCTCCAGCCATCCTGAACCAACTTGACAGCTTCTTCCGGGGTGGTCAGTTTTTGCTTGTATATTTCCTTAAAATCCACTTAAACTCTCCTCCTTGATACAAATTAAATGCCAAATAGACAGTAGGAATGGATAAAGGCTAATCCGGTTAAATTTGCTCCATATCAAAATTAATATGAGCTTATCAAAAGTTTGCCTTTTGCAAGATGGTCACGCCGCAACAGTATTCTTCAAAGGATACAACTCCGCCTCCATTTTCCACCAAGCCAAACTCAGCGTCTTTTACCTGACGTTTGCCAGCTTCACCACGTAGCTGCATGGCTATTTCATTGATCATGGATAGACCAGTGGCACCGATAGGATGTCCTTTTGACTCCAATCCACCAGAAGTATTAATAGGAATAGAACCATCGAAACGGGTAGCACCTGATTCTACCAGCTTTCCACCTTCACCGACGGGACAGAAGCCCATCATTTCCGCTTGGTAAATTTCTGAGAAAGCGGTAGCATCGTGAACTTCGGCACAGTCAATGTCTTTAGGTCCAATACCTGCCATTTTATAAGCCCTTTGGGCTGCCCAGTGGCTGAGAGAAGGTTCGGCTATATTACGCTCGTGACCGCTGGATATAACTGATGCCAGCACCTTTACTGCTCGCTTTTGGATGCTAGCGGGGAGTCCCTTTAGGTATTCCTCTGAGCACAGAATAGCGGCCGCACCGCCATCCCCCATGGGAGCACACATTGATCGGGTCAGCGGCCAACTGACTTCGTAGTCAGCCAGCACTTTTTCTACCGGAACTTCAAATTGATACTGGGCTAAGGGATTAAGTGATCCATGAAAGTGGTTTTTGGAGGCAGCTATAGCTAGTTGTTCCCTGGTGGTACCGTATTTCCACATATGCCAGGCTGCTTGAGTTGCATAGGTATCCATGAAAATGGTGTGGCTTACTCCTTCTTTCCATTCCTTGCCGCACTCTTCAGCAACTTTTCTATATTGCTCAATGAGGCGCGGTATTTCCGATAGATCAACTCCACCGGCAAAGGCCTGTATGACCATGCTGGGATACTTGGGATATACGGTTTTCTCTACTCCCAATGCCAGAGAAACGTGTACCAAACCGCTGAGTATATCCTTGTAGGCTCCATGAAAGGCCAGCGACCCACTGGCACAGGCACCTTCGACATTGATGCAGGGGACTCGCTTAGGGAATAGACCTTCATTTACTAGAGGGGCAAAAGCTACATGGCCCCGGACATTCTGCTGTCCCTGGATTCCTGGATCATCTTCGGTAGGAGGTACTGTCAAACCCCATCCGCAATTGGAAAACCATAGGGTTTCAATGTCATTGGCTTCGATACCGGCGTCTTGCAATACTCCCAAATATGTCTCACGAGTGATAGCCTTGTGAGTTTCTTCCACGCGTTTTCCAAATTTAGTTGAAAACGACCCAATCATATAGACTGCTTTCAATTATCTATCCCTCCTTACATAATTAGCCCAGCCAAGTGTAATTACACCCGCCAAGGTCCGATTGATTATGAAAAGAGGCCTCTCGACTATTTATGTTTGCAAGTTATGTACCAGGGGTTCATAATAGTAATTAACAGGTTGAGAAGATAATTCCAGTCTCAGTTTTGAGACTGGAATTATGAAAGGGAATGCTGAACTATATTGAAATCAGCCTGTTCCGCAATTCTTATAAATGATGTATTGAATATCACATCTAAGACTGCCAGACAACATACAATCACTACTATCCCGGCATTAAAGGAGCGACTTTTGGGACTGGACTTTATAACCTGTATTTGCCATATTTATTAAAAGAATACATATATATCCCCGCGCTGATGAAGGAGGTTACTCTCATGAATCCTTCTGCATACCCTGCTCTTTTGCAAAATACACCTTATGAAGGCATTATATTTATTGATCATGAGGGTTATATTCGTTTTGCCAACACAGCATTTAAGACCTATACTGGTTTGACTGATAATGATTTGTTGAATACCCATCTTTCCCAGCACAATCTCGATCCCGGACTATTGGAGACTATTCAAACCGGTGATCCGGATCTTTTATCCTATTACCCGGAAGCCAGGCTACTGGTATCCCGCCAACCGGTTATCGATAACGGCCAGATTATTGGTGCCCTAGGACGCTATGTAGCCCTGGATACCTATGCCCTGAAACAGAAATTATGGGATAGGGAAGATTTTCTAAAAATAGTGTCACGAATCAGGATTAGAGACATCATGATACAAACCAGCCGCCTGTTCACCGAACTAAATGCTTATCGAGAGGACTTTCAACGAAGTAATACGGCTGTTTCAGGAATCGAAGCCATAATCGGTAGTAGCCAGCAATACTTAAAAGATATGATACTGAGACTGGCCACTTCTCCTTCCGCGGTTCTAATTACAGGTGAAAGTGGAGTAGGCAAGGAACTTTATGCCCATGCTATTCACTTTCATAGTAATCGTTCCCATGAACCTTTTGTAAAGGTAAACTGCGCTGCCATTCCTGAAAACCTGCTAGAAAGTGAGCTTTTTGGCTATGTAGACGGAGCCTTTACGGGAGCACGTAAAGGCGGGAAAATGGGCAAATTTGAGTTAGCCAATCGAGGTACAATTTTCTTGGATGAAATCGGTGAAATGCCTTGGTCTATGCAGGCTAAGCTTTTGCGGGTCCTTCAGGAAAAAGAAATCGAAAGGGTGGGTGATACTAAATCCAGAAGTGTGGATGTG
Organism: Syntrophomonas sp.; assembly: GCA_003444615.1. Taxonomy (GTDB): domain Bacteria; phylum Bacillota; class Syntrophomonadia; order Syntrophomonadales; family Syntrophomonadaceae; genus DTU018. Next base: position 13,537 of record DLUN01000008.1, on the reverse strand, counting down.
CGAATCATATCCGCTACCAATGCTGACTTGGAACAGTTGGTAGTAGCCCAACAATTTCGCCATGATCTGTATTACCGGTTAAACGTGGTTAAACTATACATTCCACCACTGAGGGAGCGCAAACAAGATATCATACCTCTGGCAGAGTATTT
>DLUN01000008.1:0-13133 GCA_003444615.1 Syntrophomonas sp. | reverse complement strand
TTGCTGACAGAGTATGATTGGCCGGGTAATGTGCGTGAGCTTAACAATGTACTGGAGATGGCCATGAACTTTTGCCACAACCCAGAGATTACTCCAGAAGACCTTCCTTTACACATTCGCAAGAATTCCTATGAACCTGCTAATTATCAAGAAGCTATGCTGCAAGCCGAAAGGCAAATTCTTATCCAAACCCTTAATATAGTGGGGAAGAATCGGGAGGAAGCAGCCCAAAGGCTGGGGATATCCCGGGCCACCTTATTTCGTCTCTTAAAAAAGCACAATCTGATTAATTATCAGGGCAAACCGTAATATTATAGCGCCTAATAGTCGAAATTTATTCAAATTAACATGATGGCGGTATGTTAGGAGCTAATTTAGTTAGCTAAGGTATCAAACAGCAGTGGCGAAATACCCAAGCCTCTCTGGAAATTAATCAGGACTAAGCAACTGCAAGTAACTCAAGAATACTTTAATAAAGTTAAATAAACTAGCCATAGTCCTTATAAAAGTTCCTGCAAAGTTCGCACCAGGGGTTGTAGTAAACTCCCCGAGGCCAGAGAGGTTACCGATAGCAGTCGGTGCCATATCATACCTCATCCAATTCTTCCTCAAGAGAAGTTGAAATGGCTTCAATCTTCTTCGGGTTCAACCATGTTTCTTCCGGTTTGGCAATCAGTCTAGCATTATTATAAGCAACGTCGAGGTTGAGTAAAGTCCGGGGAACATAATACCCTGCGTTGTCATCATAATCAAGAACTAGTGCAAAATCCGCTAAACTCTCATAATCACCGCTCAAATATATTGGCATCAAAAACTGAAGTGTATCTTTTGTTGGTCTGTACTGAGGTACCACATACTTATAATTCCGTTTGGCTATTATTCGAGCGTTATGAATGGCATTTTGTAAGTCATTGGCTATTTTCAGAAAGTTGCCCTGTTCGTAATACTTCTGGTATTCCATGGGCCATCTTACATTTCGTTCCTCAACAATATGTAATAGATTATCATAATCCATGTCGATGTTTTTATCTGCATAGAAGATAACCTGTTCAATGGTCGTAAAAAACTGAACCATGGGTACATTATTTATACTATCAGCATTAAAATAATAGGTTTTTACCAAGTCGCGCTTATTTTTAGCGACCAAAGGATTTTTGCAAAGAATAAACTCTCCGTCTTTGGTGTTTACTACCTCGCCGATTATATAGATGTCTTGTACTAAATCTATTTAACAGGCCCGAGTTAAAAAGAAGATAACGCTTGTCTTCAGAAAACACCAATTTGCCCTTGTTGGGATTATCAAATAAGCTCAAATGGTCTTTTGCCAGTTTATAATAGACATTTTTAATATAGGATTCTAAGATGGGATATGTGGTTTTGCCCTCTATTTCTTGTTCAAAATTCCAACATTCGCCGGGCAAAAGTATATCATGCAGTTCCTCAATAAAAGAAAGCGCCTTATCCCTGGAATCAAAGGTCAAGGCTCCCATTGTATAAACATCTTTCGTTTGCTTCCATCTACTGGTTAAATCATCCATAGTGGCGATAATTACACCTGTCCACCTATTTTGGCCGGTTCTGATAAAACTACCGTAAATATCTTTTCCTGATATTGCACTTGTATAACCGGTTTTTACGACCATATACTTGGCATCACTACTGTCTTTGGATGTTGGATTGGCTTCTTTATTAAAAAACAAAATAGCATTATTACTGATTTCATCTTCAATGTATTGGTTAAGGCTGTTCTAACTCCACTTTTTCGGCAGCCATATTTTGCAGAATATCTATATATTCATATAGATTCTTTACATAGCCTAGCTTCTTAAATCCTCGTTTCACTATCTATTACCATCCTTTTTCATTAATAGAGGGATTAAAAATATATGGAAGACATGATTCTGAATTTGCCCAATGGTAATGCTAACCGATTCTACATAAAAGTATATCATACTACAATTGTTTTACAGTTTTCTTTGGTAATAGATACATTGCCGAACATTTTATAAACACAAAAACCCGCGCAACCCGCGCGGGTTCAATATTCTCGATGGTCGGGGCGACAGGATTTGAACCTGCGGCCTTCTGATCCCAAATCAGACGCGCTCCCAAACTGCGCCACGCCCCGCAGCTTTTCTATAATAACATCAGGTCAGGCTGGATGTCAATGATGCCAAAGTGCGCTATTATATTAGGTGATGACTATTTGTAAATGATAAACCGATTAAGGAGGGGAAATCGCATGGAAGCCATTAGCATCTATCCTATCGGTTATGTTGTTTCACCGGTGGACCATGTACGGGATATGCCGTCTGGTGGAGTGGCGGCAGAAATAGAGGTATTGCCTCAATTCCAACCAGCCTTAGAGCGCCTGGAGGAGAATTCGCACCTGTGGATACAGTCCTGGTTTCATCAAGCACCGCGGGACAAACTGCTTGCCCATCCTCGGGGCGATCTAAATCTGCCCCAGTATGGGGTTTTTTCTATCCGGTCTCCCGGAAGACCTAATCCCATTGCCTTATCCTTAACTAAATTGCTAAAAGTAGAGGACGGACGGCTGTATCTTCAGCGTCTTGATGCCATTAACGGTACACCGGTTCTTGATATAAAACCATACTTTGAAGGTGATATCATTTTTTCACCGCGTACTCCTTATATCCGTGGCAGAACCCGCAGTTCTCATCAGGAACAAATGCTTCGCCGAGCCATAGCCCACCATCAGGAAAAATGCCATTATCTATATCTGGGTGTACGGATGGCTGTAGTAGCTGATGAAGTCTTTGGGCATCTCAATAATCCTGAACTGCTGGTCGATGTTACTGGTTCCCCCTGTTTGGCAGACACTATACAGGGTTTAAGCCGGGCGCGCCTAGCGAATCCAGCCCGTTTTTCCTTTAATCCTTCCGCTACTCTTCAACAAACCATTTGGACTCTACCTAATCGGGGGATTTTAACTCTGACCTGGTTAGGGCAGCGCGACATCATGGAATGTGCAGACGAAGAACTCTTCAGCATGGATTTTAAGTTAGAGTAAAATCATGGATCTTCGGTGCACTTGTTTGGCTTACCACATATTATTACAAATGTGATAATATAATAGCAGAAAGTAATAAACATTAGGAGAGGATGGTCTGATGTTTGATTATCTAATGACACCAGAACAGCTAAAACTCCGGGATGAAACCCGGGAGCTGGTGAAGTCGCTGCCCCGGGAGTATATTCTGGACATGGATGCGGAAAAAATCCAGTACCCTAAGGAATTTATGCAGGAAGCAGGCCGCCGTAATTTAATCGGTATCAGGGTGCCGAAAGAGTATGGCGGACGTGGTGGTCAGTGGCAGGATGACATAATTGTAGCAGAAGAAATCTGTGTTCCTGGCTACATTTTTGGCTGCACCTGGGGTGTGACAGGGGATGTGGTAACGGAAGCCTTAGTTCATTTCGGAACGGAAGAGCAGAAGAGAAAGTATTTACCCCCCATTTGCAAAGGTGAAAAGTTTGCGGCTGAGTGTCTGACTGAGCCCCGAGGCGGTTCGGACTTTTTCGGCGCTACTACTACTGCCCGTCGCGATGGTGATGATTTTATTCTTAATGGCCAAAAAAGGTTCATCGTAGGCGGGGAAGGGGCTGACTATTTTCTAGTCTATGCCAAAACCGATCCCGAGGCTGCTCCTCACAGATCAATCACCTGTTTCATGGTAGAAAGAGAAATGGGAGTGAAAACTGAATACTTATACAATCTAATGGGCTCACGGGGAGGCGGAACGGCTCGGGTAGTATTTGATGAGGTCCGGGTTCCCAAGGAAAATGTCATTGGGGAAGTCAATGGAGCCTTTGCTGTGTTTTCGCAGATGATGATTCCCGAGCGTTTTGGAACCGCGGCTATGACCATTGGAGCGGCCCGCCCAGCTCTGGAGATAGCCACCGATTACAGCACCAAACGGAAAGCATTTGGCAGACCAATTAAAGACTTTCAGGGAGTCAACTTTAAAATCGCTGATATGGTAATCAAACTGGATACCTGTCGAGCCATGATTTACACTACCGCGCTGGCTATTGACAGTGGCAAGGTGAAGCCCAGCCGTTGTCGACGCATGGCTTCCGAGAGTAAGAGGTTTGTTACTGAACAGTGCTGGGATGTGGCTAATCTGGCTATGCAGGTTATGGGAGGAATCGGTTACACCGATGTTTATCCTATTGAGAAAATTGTGCGGGATCTGCGCCTGGCCATGATTTGGGTAGGAACCAATGAAATAATGAACACTATTATCCAGCACGAGTGGTATAAGGAACGAGCTGAGGAGCTGGCTTCCAATGTCAAACGGAACAGCGAGCTGGATGCCTTTAGTGCCTTCGCAGAAGGAGAAAAAATTTACGAGTAATCAAGCGGGGAGGGGAATAATATGGAAAAGAAATGGCAGGAAATGTATAAGAGCAAACTTATGTCGGCGGAAGAAGCGGCTAAATTTATTAAGGACGGCATGCTGGTGGCTTCAGGGGCCATAAATACCCAGGCAGCAGAACTGTCGAGTGCTATAGGTCATAGAATGGCATCCGGAGATCTGAAGAATGTGAGATTTCTTTGCTCATTGTCTGCCCGGCCTACGTCCATGCATAATCCTGAATTACTCGAAAAAATGATTGCCAACGGCAATATGATAGATGCCATGTATGCTGGGCCATTTGAGCGTTATTTTTTAGAGCAGGGTTACTATTCTTATGTTCCTCATCGCCTGTTTGACGGTCCGATGATGACAGCCCGGGTAGGTTTAGATGCAGCTGTGATGGTGGTTTCGCCTATGGACCGGCACGGTTATGTAAGTACCGGAGTCAATCCTGACTATGTTTACGGTTTTATACGCCGTAACCCGGGATGTGTTATTTTGGCAGAAATCAATCAACATATGCCCCGTGCTTATGGTAACAATCATTTTCATATCTCGGAACTTGCGGCTGTGGTGGAAAATGATCAACCCCTGGTGGAGCTTCCTAGTTTTCCCTTAACAGAAAAGGATGAAAAGATTGGCCAGTTTATTGCCGAGAGAGTTCCCGATGGAGCATGTTTGCAGTTAGGAATAGGCAACATACCTAATGCGGTAGCCAAATATTTGACAGACAAGAAGGAGCTGGGAATTCATTCGGAAATGCTGTGCGACAGTATGGTTGACCTTTATGAAGCAGGCGTAATAACCGGCAGTCGCAAGAAACTTATGCCCCGTAAATGGGTGGCTAGTTTTGCTTTTGGTACTAACCGTTTATATGATTTTATTGCCGATAATCCTTTAGTGGAAATGCATGACTCGGAATTCGTCAACGATCCCTACAATATTGGGTTGAATGATAATGTAGTGTCCATAAACTCCACCCTGGAGGTGGATCTAACCGGCCAGTGTGCTTCGGACGCTATTGGCAACCGGCAGTATTCAGGTGCTGGAGGACAAATGGACTTCATGGAAGGGGCTTGGCGCTCCAAAGGTGGACAAGCCTTCCTGGCCATGTACTCTACTTTCGAGACCAAGGACGGGGAGCTGCGGTCGCGCATAGTTCCTTCTCTGCAGGCCAATGCAATGGTAACTACTACCCGCAATGATGTGCAATACATTGTCACCGAATATGGAGTGGCCTGGCTGAAGGGCTTCAATCTTAAGCAGAGAGCCGAGGCCTTGATAAAGGTTGCCCACCCTGATTTCAGAGACTGGCTGGAATTTGAGGCTCGCAAATTACACTATCTGCGCTAACCAACCAGCGGGTGTCAAAAACGACACCCGCTTTTTTTTAATTACTTGTGGTAAGGTTCACCTCTGATAATCTTAAAGGCGCGATATATTTGTTCAGTTAGAATTAACACGGCCATCTGATGCGGAAATGTCATGGGGGAAAAAGATAGGATAAAATCAGCCCTTTGCTTGACGGCGAGCGCTAGACCATGGGCCCCCCCTACCACTATACTGATGCGGGAAAGTCCCGATGAATTCCACTTTTCCATTTGAGCAGCTAATTGTTCAGAGCTCAACTGCTGACCATGGCTGTCCAGAGCCACCAACAATTCTTCGGGGGACAGCAGAGCGAGAATACGCTCTCCTTCTTTGTTCAGTATCCTTTGAATTTCTTTATCAGTTGCTTTCGGGTTGGTCTTTTCCTCTAGGCCATCCACTATCTCTATATTAGTGTAAGGGCGCAAACGCTTTAGGTATTCGTTGATACCGTCAGTGAAAAATGGCTCGCGAATTTTACCTACGGAAATGATGCGATACTTCATACCGGACTCCCTTTATCTAGCTTTATCAAGTCTAGCTTATCTGCTGCCAAAAATAAAGTTGGGTATACACACTATACATTTCTCAGGACAACAATTGAGAACTGACCACATTTTATAATAAGATTTAAGATGGAGGTTGTACTATGAGTTTTCGCGATATTGGCATTAAAATTCAAGCCGCTCGAGAAGAAAAAGGGTTTAGCCAGGAACAACTGGCCCGCTTGGTGGGCTGTTCTCAATCGGCCCTTTCCAATTATGAAAAAGGAAAGCGCCGCCTTTACCTATCACAATTGGAGAAAATAGCCGAGATTTTAGATAAGCCCCTGGAGTATTTTGTGGCGTCATTAAGCAGTCAGCATCATTCTCAACCGGTAGCGGATCGCAATCAACGCTTTGTTACCATAGTAAACCACCTCAGCAGGTTGACTGATGAAGAAATAAACGAGGTAATGGAATACATCGATTATCTGGAGTGGAGAAGGTCAGGGGGGCATAAATGATGGATTTTTCATTAACTAAGGAACAACAGGAATTGATCAGCTCTGTCAAAAACATGGCTAGCAAAGAGATTACACCCTTTGCCTTGCAAGCTGGAGAGACAGAGAAAAAGAAAATGCTTAAGTCTCTGGCACGTATGAATCTGCTATGCCCTACGGTTCCCAAAGAGTTCGGCGGCCTTGGCTTGGGTTTGGTTTCCAGTGCCCTAGTGGTTGAAGAACTGGCAGCAGCATCACCTGGTTTGGCTGCTATTGTAGCCGCTACCTTGCATGCAGCTGAACCAATTATTTTAGCCGGGAATGACCAGCAAAAAAACGAATTCCTGCCGCTATTGACCGGCAGGGAAGCAGGAGCGGCTGCCTTTGCACTAACTGAACCTGAAGGCGGTTCTGACCTTAACATTATCAGTACTTATGCTACAGCGGAACAGACGGGCTATTTGCTTAACGGATGCAAAGATTATGTGATCAATGCAGGAATAGCCCGTTTTATCACGGTGGTTGCTGCTACGGATATGCTGAATAAAAAGGCTTCTTTGCGTATTTTTTTGATTCCCGGTCATGCTGCTGGATTAAAAACGGAAGAAATATATCAGACCTCAGGTATAAATCTGGCACCGGTTGGACGGGTAAAGTTTGTTGATGTGGGCATCAGGGACCAATATGTTATAAAAAGCCGGGAAGCGGGTAGCGGGTACCTGTTGTTAACTCAGACATTTGATGTGGGACGTGCCCTGGTGAGCGCTTTGGCAGTAGGAATTGCCCGGGCGGCTTTGGAGCATGCTCTCCATTTTGCGGAAAACCGGCTGCAGTCTGGAATTCCTATTAAAAAGCATCAAGCCGTAGCTTTTACCCTGGCTGATATGGCCACGAAAATTGAAATGGCACGGCTGATGACCTGGAAAGCTTGCTGGCTCATTGACCAAGGAGAAGATTACAGTGTAGCTTCAGCCATGGCCAAATTGGTTTCCAGTACCGTTGCTCAACAGGTAACCTGTGCGGCAGCCGACATTTTAGGTGCCCGGGGGTATTTACAGGGCAATTTGATAGAACAGCTAGTCCGCGATGCCCGGGTTCTATCGACTATTGAAGGCACTAATCATATTCAAAGGCTGGTCATTTCATCTCAGCTTTAGTCAGGAGAATAGCTTTGGTTTACGTGATTAACGAAAAAGAGTGTGTTAACTGTGGTTTATGTGCCGATGTATGTCCGGTTAATGCCATTGGGATAGGGAAGTACAGTATTGATCCCGAAACCTGCATAGGTTGCGGTGAATGTGCCGATAGCTGTCCAGCTGAGGCTATACATGCTGATAGCCAGGACTAAGGTTCAACATTGCCCCTCTTAATATCCCGAGCCTGCTGCAGAGCATTTAGCGTCTCTGGGCCCACTATACCATCTACCAGAATTCCCTGATCACTTTGAAAAGCGATCACGGTTTCTTCAGTACGCACACCAAAATAGGAATCCAATTTGTATTTGTAGTATTTCAGTTCCTTAAGAATGCTTTGGACGAAGCGGACATCGCTGCCCCGGTCACCTCGTTTTAAGATTCTTCCCGTATAAGCTTTGCCCATTATAGTTACGGGAGTTCCCACCGGAGTCAGGTCATACACTTCGATAACATCTTCATTGTATAAGCGGATGCAGCCATGGCTTACCGCTCTACCTATGGATTTAGGATTATTAGTACCGTGAATACCATAACCGCCCCAAGGAATACTGAGGCGCATCCAACGTACTCCAAATGGACCTCCCGGATTCAAGGCCTTAGAAACAATGGTCCAGTTGCCTAATGGCGTGGGAGTAGAGGACTTGCCAATAGCAATAGGATAAGTTTTAGTCTTGTGGTTGGGAGAACTGAAATGTAATCTGCGCTTATCCAGATCGATGGTTATCAAAGCCCCAGGTTTTTGTAGAATACTGGCTGCCAGCGGGCGGGAAGAGGATAGACAGAGCAGTCGGCTCCAGGTCTTTACGCCCACCACACCATCAACCTTCAAACCTTCTTGTTGCTGGTATTGTCTAATTGCTTGGTCACAAGCCAGATCATAAACCCCATCAATATTTCCGGAAAGAAAACCTGCCTCATGTAAAATTTGCTGTACTAATGCTACATCAGGACCCTGCATAGTTTCCGGCATTAGTCTTAAGTAGCGACTGGCATATACCATGGCAGACACCTCGCGTTTTATACTAGCATATGTCTCTCTTTTAGAAGCTGATCCAGCAAATAACCCCAGGGCAATTAGCACTAAATAATATATTTTACAATAAATGGAAGGAATAATCTGGTAAGTGGCGAATTGTAGAAAACAAAATATCTTTGAGGGTGTGGTATTGTTTTATGAAATCGTTAGATGCTAGTCAAGTTGATGATTTGCTGACCTCGGCAGCTGCCAGGATTCAGCAGCATGATATAAGCGGGGCTCTTGATATGCTGGTTGAAGCCTACAAAACATGTCCTGATAACAATTTAATACTGAACATGACCGGTAGGTGTTATCAAATATTAGGTGAATTTGAAAGGGCGGAACGATGCTGGGAAGAATCATTGGCAATAGAGCCGGATAACAGTGTAGCTCTAACCAATTTGAAGGAGATGAGACAACCTGCTTTTCGCTTTTGGGTAAAAAGATATAATGAAGCTTTAACTATGCTGGAGAAGAAAAAGTTTTCTGAAGCCCGGCTACTATTGCGCCAACTTATGGAGGAACATGATGAATATGTCAGCCTCTATAAAGTATTAGGTTTGTGCTGTTTAGCTGAAGGTGATCGCTTGGAAGCTCACCACATATGGAAAAAAGGCCTGGAGATTGACCGGAACAACAGATCTTTACAGGAATACTTATCTTTACCGGAACGCCGAGTCAAGCCATTGAATAAGGTACAGGAAACACCAAAAGAAACTAAGACTATTTTTACCAGCCGTACTCTGTTGCTAATCACTGGTATATTGTGTCTAGTTCTAGTTATACAGACGGTTGCTTTGTTCAATAGTTACCGACAAAATAATGAAAACATAGAAGTTTTGCAGCAACGTATTCACCAGTTGACGGCGTTAGTAGATGGTCAGCCCAAAGAAGAAATAGAAACAATGTCAATTTCACCAGATATTGAGGAGCCTTCTATGGAAGGTACTCATTACGATGTGGAGCAGGAAGAACATTATTACCTAGCTGGATACAATGCACACCTATCCAAGGATTGGAAAACGGCGGAAAGCAATCTGGGAGTGGTAGTGTCAATGCAGTCTGGCAGCTATTTAAACCGGGAGGCATTATATTACTTAGCCCGCACCTATTATGTACAAAACAAGTATGAAGAAGCGGAAAAATACTATCAACTATATTTAGATCTTTTTCCCGATTCTAATTATTATGATGACAGTCTCTTTTATTTGGCCTGTACATACCATTACACTGGTCGACACCAGCAAGCTCAGGAGGTGTTGCAGCAGTTAAAGGAGCTGGATCCCGCCAATGGATATCTTTCATCGGAGCTTTATAAAACCATAGTGAACCAATAATAATGATTATAGCTGATTCCGGAGCGACACCCTACTTTTGCCAAATAGAAACCATTTATAAGTTTGGAAAATTTACTCGCGGTAGGAGAAAATATTTGCTATGATGTTAGTAGATACCATAATAACATGGCGTAATATTTCCTAAAATACCTTGAGCTGAGTGGTTAGGGGTTGCCTGAAGCATCTAGTTTAGGGATGTAAGCCTGTACCGCGGGGGGATACGGCATGGCTAATTTGCAAAGTCACCAGACTCTGTGCACCTGTGGGAGCGGTAAACCTTACGAGGAATGCTGCGGTGTGAACAGCGGATGTCTGGTGATTCACTTTCCACGGGCCAAAAGAAAAAACTACGGAACTCATTTGGAAACATCATTATCAGACTTAATAGCATATGCACGGCGCTATTATTATAATTGGGAAGCAGCTGGGAGAGCAAGGTTTACCTCCTATACCCAGTCCCAGGAGATAGAAAGCGGGTTTACCAATCTATTTTGGAGCTGGTATGTAATAGACTATCGCTTTCATAGAGACGTTTCGCCTATTATAGATTTCTACATGGTAGAAAAAGAAGATGAAATGGAAGATTATTTACATCCCATTTTTTCTGCTCTCAAAAATTCCTATCTTTCCATATATCAAGTACAGTGGATAAAAAATAACGTAGTATGCATCCGGGACATATTCTGTCACAACAAATACGTTGTGGAACGCGACTTTGGTCCCTATACCCGCTTGGTTGAAGAAGGTATGCTGCTATTAACCAGGGTTGTGCAGGTTGTCGGAACTCCCATGATGTTGGGCAGACCCATCTTGGTTTATCCTGAGCATAAAAACTATCTCTTGGAAGAAGTAAACTCGTTGCGTGTATACGAAGGAATTAATGACCCGCAGGTATTCCTAAAAGAATATGCTGAGGTTCTGTGTGGCCTGGTTATTGATCTTAACCACGGTATAAAAAAATCCCGCATGAAATCGCGAACTCTACATTTAAGCGAATCGGATTGGCAGATTATGCAAGCAAACCTCTTAAATGGCAGTGAGTTTAATCTTCTGGAAAAAAATGAACGGTGGCTTAAATTTACCTGGGGACAGGGACGTGGTTTGCTGCGCCGCCTGTATCTGGCTAGTAATGCCATTATAGTGGCGGCTGAGGATAATAATGACCTGAACTGGGCTACCCAGATGCTGAAGGGAATGATGGAAAGAAATAATCTGCAAACCCCCTATCGCTGGGTGGAAGGGTATGACTTTGCCAGTGAGGAAGAAGCTGAAGAAATTCTGGCTGAAATCATGCATGATAAATACTTGGAAGAATGGTTGACCACTGCTCATCATGAACTGGAAGGAATGACCCCCATACAGGCTATACAAGATGTGCGGGGACGGGTTTTGTTGGAGTCACTGTTAAATGACATGGAGAATTTGGAGTTATTAGCCAAGAGCCGCGGCGAATACTGTTTTCCCACTTCGGTAATCCGGACGAAAATGAACCTGGATAAACACCGTTTGCAACGAGAACTTTTGCAGCCAGAAGCAGTAGCAATAAAAGTGAGCAAGCACCGGGAACGTCAGGAACTGAGTTCGTTTATCACCGCCTATAATTGGCCCAACGAAGAACTGCGGCAGGTAGCAGTGGCAGCCTTTGATCTGTACAGCAGGAGTCGCGACTATCATACTCTGGCCTGGATACTATATATGTGGAACGAATTTTCCACTATTTATCAACCGCGAGTATCGAAAGTCCGTGGCTGGCTGGCGGCTTTAGAACATGCTTACCTGCGTATCACTGATAAAAAGGTAAGCTTTGCTAGGACTGCCAAGCGCTACGGATTACCAACCGGCTTGATCAGTAAGCATAGTCAATTGATAGAACGTCATTTTGAGCGCTATCCTCTCGATTTATCCCGCAAAATAGCCACCTACCCATCCTGGGAGGAATTAGATGACCTGGAAAAAGTCTGTGCTTATGAGGAAGTTCAGCAGCACCTGCAGATGTTTGCTTATGGCATTAAACAAGTTTGGGGCCGCAACGAAGAGGATTCACAAAAGGAATACTATGAGCTGGTTAACACCATGGGGCGCTTTTGGAATGAGCCAACCAGAAGGGTGTATGAACAGTTTTTCCGCGCTCACTTTTGTATGGATGACGTAAATTGCAACCATACCTCTATAGCCAATCTTTTTTGGGAGAATCAAGCCCGCCGTTTTCCGCCCTACTTGAAAACAGCCTCCTTTAATCTCATGATGAGCTATGTGGGAGGCTATCGAGTGTTACCTCAAGGAAACAATTCATTATTATTTGAGGATATTTTTACTGGGGAAACTTATCAAGTTTACGGCCGCTTCGGGAACCGGGTTCATGAGAATATAGTTCCTGGAATGATCAGCATCACCCGCTTACTGCCACTGAATGGAAAGTATTGGGTGAGTGATCCTATGTTTGTTGTTTTACCTGATTTAATTGAAATTTTTAATAATAATTTACTAATGTTGATGGAACAATTGCATCCTTTTGATGAGACTGACGTTAGGTTTCTTAAAGTACGCGGGGAAAAACTTATAAAAGCTTATGTTTTATCCCTGGATGAAATGGAACAAAACGCCCTGCGTATGATGAATCAACCGCTGCAGGTGCAATGGTATACTGCTGGAGTCAATAATCCTCAACTAATCAGGAAAGTATTAAAACAAAGCCGGCGGTTCCGACTGCTTTATGAAGGGGAGGACCGGGCTAGCTTTTTATGGTTAAGCCATAACCACCAGCATAAGTTTCAATGGGGTTACCTGGTAATTAAAAACCAGCAGCTTTTTATTACTATAGTCCCGGGGAAAGACCTGGAGAGGTTT
>DLUN01000156.1:4142-7967 GCA_003444615.1 Syntrophomonas sp. | reverse complement strand
AGATGTGTATAAGAGACAGGGAGGAATCCGACAATATTAAAGCTAAAGCCGAAGCAGAAATCAAAGCTGCTACGGAACAGGCTAAGATGGAACTAAAGGATACGGCGGCTTCCCTGGCGATTATTGCTGCTGAGAAGGTCCTGGGAAGAGCTATTACCGATGAGGACCACAGACGGCTGGTAAAAGATTTTGTTAATGAGGCGGGCGATCTATTATGTTAAACAGAAGTGTTGCCAGGCGCTATGCCGAGGCATTCTTCAGCATTGCCCAGGAGCAGAATAAAATAGACCAGTATCAGCAGGAGTTGGAAAAACTGGTCCAAGTAATTGAGGAAACGGAAAACCTTAAGGAATACTTGACCCATCTCCTGATTCCGGCTAAGGAAAAGAAGGAGATTGTGGTAAAGATATTCACGGGACAGATTTCCGACACCACCCTGAACTTCTTGAATGTCTTGATTGACAAACGCCGTGAAGCTTACTTGACTGCCGTTGTCCTTGAGTTCAAAGACATGGCCGACGAGTTCCGCAACATTGCTAAGGCTGATTTAGTAACAGCCCAAGAGGTTTCGGAAGAAGATGTGAAAATGCTTGCTGAGAAATTATCTGCGTCTATAGGTAAAACGGTACAGCTTAAGGTGTCGGTAGATCCGGCTTTACTTGGAGGGGTGAAGATAAGGCTGGGAGACCAGATCATAGACGGTACCGTGGCTAAGAAGCTGGAAATGCTGAAAGAACAACTCAAGCAGGTGAAGATTAGTTAATCGATAGGGGTGAGCACATAAATGAGTATTAGACCGGAAGAGATTAGCGCAATTCTCAAACAGCAAATTGAGCGCTACCAATCCGAGGTCGAAGTCAGCAATGTGGGCTCCGTTATCTATGTCGGTGACGGTATCGCCCGCGTATACGGCTTACAAGGTGCCATGGCCGGAGAATTGTTGGAGTTTACCGGGGGAACCTACGGTATGGTTCTAAACCTGGAAGAAGATAATGTGGGTGCGGTTTTGCTGGGTGAGTATTCCCATATCAAAGAAGGTGACGTGGTTAAAGCCACTGGCCGCATTATGGAAGTTCCGGTAGGAGATGCCATGCTGGGTCGAGTTGTCAACGCTCTGGGTCAGCCCATAGACGGCAAGGGGCCTATAAACACTAATAGCTACCGGCCAGTTGAACGTGTTGCCCCCGGAGTGGTAACACGCTCACCAGTTAATACTCCTATGCAGACCGGGTTAAAAGCCATTGACTCCATGGTACCCATTGGCCGCGGCCAGCGGGAACTGATCATTGGTGACCGTCAGGTAGGAAAAACCGCCATTGCTGTTGATACCATTATTAATCAGCGGGAAAAGAAAGACCTGATCTGTATTTATGTAGCTATTGGACAGAAACAGTCCTCCATTGCAGGTATTGTAGCCAAATTAGAAGAAATGGGAGCTATGGATTATACCATTATCGTAGCTGCTACGGCTTCTGAACCTGCTCCTCTGCTTTACCTGGCTCCTTATGCCGGAGTAGCAATAGCAGAAGAGTTTATGGAAGCCGATAACAAAGATGTTCTCATCATATACGATGACTTGTCCAAACATGCAGTGGCTTATCGTGAAATGTCCTTGCTGCTGCGCCGTCCTCCTGGACGTGAAGCTTATCCGGGTGACGTTTTCTATCTCCACTCCCGGTTACTGGAAAGAGCTTGTAAGCTCAATGACGAGCACGGGGGAGGCTCCATCACTGCACTGCCCATCATAGAAACCCAAGCTGGTGACGTATCTGCCTATATTCCCACTAATGTTATATCCATTACCGATGGACAGATTTATCTGGAAACCGACTTGTTCTATGCAGGACAAAGACCGGCTATTAACGCAGGTCTGTCTGTTAGCCGCGTCGGTGGAGCTGCTCAGACCAAAGCTATGAAATCCGTTGCTGGTCAGTTGCGCTTAGACCTGGCTCAGTACAGGGAACTGGCTGCTTTTGCTCAGTTTGGATCGGATTTGGACAAAGCTACTCTGGCACGACTGACTAGAGGTGAGCGAGTCACGGAGATATTGAAACAAGGCCAGTATCAGCCTATGCCTATGGAAGAGCAGGTTGTTTCCATTTATACAGGTGTTAATGGATATTTGGATGACCTGCCCAAGGATAAGGTTCTGGAATTTGAAACTGATTTCCTGAAGTTTATGCGCAGTGCCTATGCCGACGTTTTGAACGAAATTAGGTCGACTGGAAAACTTGATGATGCCACCGAAGAAAAACTCCAGAAGGCTATCAATGAGTTCAAATCTACGTTTGCAGTATAGGTGGTGAGATAAATGGCAGGAGCTGGCGTAAGAGAATACAAGCGCAGAATACGAAGTGTAACCAATATGCAGCAGATTACCAAGGCCATGAAAATGGTAGCCGCTGCCAAATTGCGCCGTGCTCAGGAGAATGCCGAGGCATCCCGTCCCTACACTGAGACTTTACAGGGAACTCTGGCTCGTTTGGCCGCCGTGGCGTATGACGTCCGGCACCCGCTCCTGGAAACCCGCGAGGAAATCCGAAAAGTGGGCTACATAGTGGTTACGGGTGACCGTGGTCTATGTGGAGCCTTCAATACCAATATTATCCGAGCAGCCTTGACAGCCATGGAAGAGGATGACCGGAAGGTGGAGAACGGTGTTATCGCAGTGGGAGCAAGAGGGCGCGACTTTTTCCGGAAACGTGGATTGGTTGATGCTGAGTTTGTTAACCTAGGTGACAACATCAGCTATGCCGATGCACGTGAAATTGGCCGTTACGTAATCAATGCCTACGAAAATGAAGAAGTAGACGAGGTATATATCGTCTATGGTAAGTTTATTAATGTTCTGAGGCAATTGCCAACAGTAACCAAAATTTTACCGTTGGAGCCGCCTCAGCAGGACGAAACTGAAGAACAGTATGTTGATTATATTTACGAACCGAGTGCCGAAGACATTCTTTTGACTCTGTTGCCTCGCTACATTGGCAGCCAGGTCTATCATGCTATGCTGGAGAGTAAGGCTAGCGAACTCGGTGCTCGAATGACCGCCATGAGCAATGCCACAGAAAACGCTGGGGAGATCATCGATACGCTGACCCTGGAAATGAACAAAGTCCGTCAGGCAGCTATAACTGATGAGATCCTCGATATCGTCGGCGGCGCTGAAGCTCTGAAAAAAGGAGGAAAGTAGAGGATGGCGAATGTGACATACGGAGAGGTAACCCAGGTTATCGGCGCAGTCGTCGACATCCGCTTCAAACCTGGCGAGTTGCCAGACCTCATGAATGCGATTACTATAAAGTCAAGTGACCAGGAAGGTAGTATAAGAGCGGCTGACATCGATGTTACCCTGGAAGCCATGCAGCATTTGGGTAATGATACGGTTCGTTGCGTTGCTCTGCAGCCTACCGATGGTATAATGCGCGGGATGAAGGCAACCAATACTGGGGCTACTATAAGAGTTCCAGTTGGCGAAGGTTGTCTGGGAAGAATTTTGAATGTTTTAGGCCAGCCCGTTGACGAAGGCGGGCCGGTAGAAGCTTCAGATTATTGGGAGATTCACCGTAAACCCCCGGCACTGGTTGATCAGTTGCCCGCCACGGAACAGTTGGAAACCGGTATTAAGGTTACCGACTTGATTTGTCCTTATGCCAAAGGTGGTAAAATCGGACTATTTGGCGGCGCCGGCGTTGGTAAGACAGTTATTATCCAGGAACTGATTCGCAACATTGCTTATGAGCATGGTGGCTACTCAGTATTCACCGGTGTTGGCGAACGCACCCGTGAAGGAAATGATCTCTGGGGTGAAATGACCGAGTCAGG
>DLUN01000156.1:0-3904 GCA_003444615.1 Syntrophomonas sp. | reverse complement strand
TGCGGGTAGGATTGACTGGCTTGACGGTGGCTGAATATTTCCGTGATACTTCCGGATTGGACGTATTAATATTCATCGACAACATTTTCCGTTTCGCCCAGGCCGGTAACGAAGTGTCGGCTCTCTTAGGCCGTATGCCTTCAGCGGTTGGTTATCAGCCCACTTTGGCTACGGACATGGGGTTATTGCAGGAGCGGATAACTTCCACCCGCAAGGGGTCAATTACCTCAGCCCAAGCAGTGTATGTGCCGGCTGACGACTTGACCGACCCTGCACCAGCCACCACCTTTGCTCACTTGGATGCCACCACGGTTCTGGCCCGTTCCATTGCTGAGCTGGGTATATATCCGGCTGTGGACCCGCTGGATTCCACTTCCCGTATTCTGGATCCAGTGGTTTTGGGTGAGAAGCATTACTACACCGCTCGCGGTGTTCAGCAGATTCTGCAAAGATATAAAGAACTGCAGGATATTATAGCCATTCTGGGAATGGATGAGCTGTCTGATGAAGATAAGCTTATAGTAGCCCGGGCTAGAAAGATTCAGCGCTTCCTGTCACAGCCTTTCCACGTGGCTGAGCAGTTTACTGGACAACCGGGCATATATGTGCCGGTAGCCGAAACGGTTGATTCATTCGCCCAGGTACTAGAAGGCAGGCATGATAACTTAACAGAAGCCGCCTTCCTCATGGTCGGTAATATCGACACCGCCATCGCCAAAGCAAAAAGACTGGAGGCGTAGCGTATGGCAGAAAACACCTTCATGCTAGAGATAGTGACCCCTGAACAGATTCTATTTAGGGATGAAGTTCAGTTTTTGGTTGCTCCCGCTGTGGAAGGTGAATTGGGGGTTTTGAGAAACCACGCGCCGCTGGTCGCAGCTCTAAAAATTGGGGTTCTACGCTATAAGGATGCCCAGGGACAGGAGCAAAAAATCGCTATGAGTGGTGGTTTCATGGAGGTCGTTGATAATACCGCCCGGGTTCTGGCTGAAACGGCCGAACACGGTCATGAAATTGACGTACTCCGTGCCAAGGCGGCTGCAGAACGCGCGCGCCAGAGGCTCATCCAGCGTGATGAAAACATAAATTACTCACGCGCTCAATTAGCCATGCAGCGGGCTATTGCCCGGCTAAAGGCAGCCGGAGTGGACATTGACGTATAGATATAGAGAAAAACGGATATCCAAGCCGGGAGGAATTTTGACATCCTCCCGGCTTTGGAATATTATTATGCTTTAGACATATTGTTATTGACGGGGGACTTAGGAGCAATATTACATGGAGAGTATAGCCAAGACTCTTATTATTATTACATTGGTCTACTATCTCATTAAGGGGTTAATATACCTGGTGCTTTGGCAGGCCACTTATAAAATACAGGAACGTGCTTTGGCCGAAAAGCAAAAGAGACGAAAAAAAAAGGACCTGGAAGAATCTATATGGTCCCCTAATGAGGAGGATAAATCATAACCAACTAGCTCAAAGGGGGAGTTTTATTGAAAACGGGTTTTTTTATTTTAATCGGAATTGTATTAATTTGTTCGATTTTTTTTGGCATTATGATTTGGCGGCAAACTATTAAATTTGAGAAGAAAGCTCTGGAAGCCAAGAAACAAAAGGAAGAATACTTGCAGAAATTGGAGGAGGAGCAAAGGCTTGCTCAAGAAGCCTCTTCTACAAGTGAAGTTGATCAATTGGCGGATAATGATAATATAAATAAATAAAACCTGACCGGTGTCAGGTTTTTTTAATTTTTGTTCTCAAAAAGAAGCCCAGCTAGGGAATATTACTTCTCGATGATGGCAAGAATTCTTTTACCTGAGTCGGGGAGGAATAGATAATGAAGCGGGCTTTATTTTCCATAATTTTGTTTTTTGTTTTGGCCGGTTTAAGCAATCATACTATCGACTATACCATGGGCAGACATATTGAAAACCGTTCTCCATATTCGCTAGCTTTTGCATCCATCGGTGCAATTTCTCTCGAATCACGTCTAGATTGCTGGGCAAAGCTAAAAGCAAACTCCACAGAAAATGAACTACATAAATATATGCAAAAACTGACTTCCATTCTGGGAATAGAATATCAACTGGAAAATGTTTTAATCCATTCCAGTCCAGATATCCGGGAGATTGAATATAGCATAACCCAAGAAGATATCGAGTATTATTTGGCTGTACAGACCACGGCCGGTGAAACGCATTTTATAGTCAGTGCGGAAACCAATAAAGAAAGTTCCCTATCACAGATTAGAAAAAAATTAGATAGTTTGGGTATTTTGGAATGGCATGATTATTATCTATATAAAGGCGAAATAGAAAACACTTTTGATGAGTCGGGTATTACCCGTTTAGCTGACATAGTAATGAAAAATTTGCAGGCGCAAACACTTGACACCTATCATGAGGGGATGTCTTTCAGCTCTACCGGCTATAGCAAGGAACTGGAGGGAAAAGTAAAAACCATTTGGGTTGATGGAAAGCGTTATAATTTACAGTTGGCATTTTACAGCAGTCCTTCCCAGGAGAAAACATACGTTTACATAGGATTTCCGTTAATAGTAGGAAATTACTAGCGCTATTATAATTTTGGGAGGTGAAAACAATAAATGCTGATTGCAGGGAAAGCCAGGCTGGTAGGGGAAATAGAAGTGAGTTCATCTAAAAACGCTATTTTACCAATTCTGGCATCATCTTTACTAAGTGATGAAAATAAAACCATCCTCAATGTACCAGATATTAGGGATGTAACAGTCATAACCGAACTCATTCGTCATCTGGGAGTAAAAGCAGATTATAAAGATGGCAGTCTTCATTTTTCCGGTGGTGCCACTGGACAAACACCTCCTTATGAGCTGGTCCGATTGATAAGAGCCTCGTTTTTAGTTATGGGTCCCCTGCTGGCCACCAAGGGAGCGGTTAGGGTATCGTTACCAGGAGGGTGTGCTATCGGTACCCGCCCTATTGACCTCCATCTCAAGGGCTTTGAAGCTTTAGGTGCCCGGATCAGTTTAACTAGAGGAGATGTTGTAGCCAAAGCACCTCGCTTGTATGGAAACCATGTGTACCTGGATTTCCCCAGTGTAGGTGCTACTGAGAACATCATGATGGCAGCTACTTTGGCCGAAGGGACCACCTATATAGAAAATGCAGCCTTGGAACCTGAAATAGTGGACCTAGCTAATTTTATGAACAGTATGGGAGCTCGTATCACTGGTGCAGGCAGTAATGTAATAAAAATCGAAGGGGTAAAGAAATTGCATTCCACGGTTTATACGCCTATACCAGATCGTATTGAGGCGGGAACCTATATGGTAGCCGCTGCCGCTACCGCCGGGGATGTTTTAATAAAAAATGTTATACCGGAACATCTTAAAGCAGTTACCGCCAAGTTATTGGAAAGCAATGCCGTGGTTGAGGAACAGGATGACCACATCAGAGTTTATCGCCAGCAAGACATAAAACCGGTCTATATTAAAACCCTTCCCTATCCGGGCTTTCCCACCGATATGCAAGCCCAGTTTATGGCCTATTTAAGTTTGGGGCGAGGCAGCAGTGTGATAACCGAATCGGTTTTTGAAAACCGGTTCATGCATGTGGCCGAGCTGTTAAGAATGGGAGCTAAGATAAAAACCGAAGGACGCACAGCTGTTATTAAGGGATGCCGGGAATTAACAGGAGCGCGGGTAAGAGCTACTGATCTCAGGGCTGGTGCAGCTCTGATGATAGCAGGTTTAATGGCCCGGGGACCCACTATTATTATGAACAGCGAGCATATTGACCGGGGATATGAAAATATAGTGGCCAAGTTAAACGGGTTGGGTGCCAATATACAGCCTTCATAAAAAACCACAGTATTTTTTGAATGAATACTGTGGTTTTTACATATGTATGAGTATGAAAAA
>DLUN01000132.1 GCA_003444615.1 Syntrophomonas sp. | reverse complement strand
GGGCTAGCATAACAGGTTGCATTTGCTTTATCTCTTTAATTAGTTCTCGGGGGTGGCGCGGCAGCAGTTCACTTCTGATTTGCTTGACTATATCCCGGGCTTCTTTGCGCAATTCTTTTATTTCCTCACATAAAGTGGGATCGGCATCCTTCTCAGCAGGTTTCATACGGGGAGCCGCTAAACCGGTTAAGTAATTGTAAAAGGAATCTAAACCCTGGTCCTCTAATATCCTTATCAGCTCACCGATCTGTTCCAGGTCGATCTCTAAGGTATCCAGGTAACGCTTTGATCCTTGAGGCAGACTACTCTTAACCTTAGCCGCATCTGCCATTTCCTGTGCCGCCCTTAACTGTTGCAGGATCAACTGACTGACTTCAGTAGCCCATATGCTCTGGTTTATCTGATCAGCATCCCCGGCAAACATATCGATTTTTTCCCGTAACCAATGCAATGGCTCGGGCTGGCTTTGAATAAAATCATAAACCTGTAGAACAAGATCCTTAAAAGGGGTGTCATCACGACTGGAGGAAAAGCTCTCAACTAAATTGAGAAAGCCAGGATCACTCTGTTCGTACTGTTTTTCAATTAACTCTTCTAAGACTTCCATTTTTATTAGCCCCGCCTCGGTCTGATCTGCAATGCGATATCCGGGGTCAATATCAATTAGATGGAAATAATTACGCACCACCTCATTGCAAAAAGAATGAATAGTGCTTATCTGGGCATGGTTAAGGAGCAATAGCTGTTTTCTTAGATGAGGGTCGTTTTCCCCTTTTCCCATTAGTTCCATGAAAGCTATATTAATGCGTTCTCTCATTTCCGCCGCAGCTGCTTGAGTAAAAGTTACAACTAGCAGACGGTCGATATCGACCTTTTGGTTAATGACTGTATGCAATATGCGCTGGACCAAAACCGCTGTTTTCCCGGAGCCAGCCGACGCGGCTACCAATAGATTGCTGCCCTGAGCTTCTATAGCCTGTAGCTGCTGGGAGGTCCACTGGGTCATATTATTTCACCTCTTTTCGGATCAGTTCCATGGCCTTGGTATGACTATAACTGGGTAAATAGCGGTATTGATTCCCCTCAAACAAGGGATCAAACTGACAAATAGAGTGGTACGGGCAGTAGGAACAGGCACTATCCTTTTCGCGCCGGTACGGTTCTATGGCAGCATTCCCTTGTAAAATCTTGTTAGCCAGGTTTCTTGCTGTATCAGTCACATGCTGCAAAAGCATAGGCCATTCATCCTCGGCCACCACATTTGAGGATTCCCGCACCGTTCCATTAGTATTAATTGCTGCTGGCACAACTTCTGAGTTTCCTTTTATATCATGATCCATACTCTGTATTACCCGAACATCTTTGAGTACCAGGCCTTTCATACGAAATTGTTTGCGTAGCTCCTCTTCCACCTTTTCCGCAATCATTTCACTGGTTTGTACTAGAGGGTCGTGGATATGAAAATAAAAGACACCAGCGGGCTTTAAATTACTTCGCCCTAAAACGCTAGATTGCTGCAATGCAGCCTGAAGGTATAGGATTAACTGCATGGAAAGCCCATAATACACTTCATCCAGGCGCAAATTCTGACGTCCGGTTTTGTAGTCAATCACTTTCACATAACTGGTATCACCATCATCGAGAATATCAATGCGGTCTATTCTCCCTTCCAACCATACGGTGCTTCCATCAGGCAACTCTACAGTAATAGGGGGAAACGCCCCTCCATCACCGAAGCGAACCTCAAAAGCAGCAGGTTGAAAATCGCCTTTTTGTACGTGTTCTACCACTGCTTTCACTGTCTTCTTCCCCATGCGTTTCAATCGTTGGGCAGCATAACGATATCGATAACTGCTGGCAAATATTCCTTCGCCATAGTTAGCCACTAAATCGTCCATTATTGAGTCAACTAAGCTGTCACACAGGGTATGATCAAGATTGCTCCAGTTAAGTCCTTTACGATTAACTTCCTGCGCAAAATGATACAAACATTGATGAAGCAGTTCCCCCACATCCGGCATGGCTACCGAATACTCACGGCGTTCCTGGGGTCGAAGTCCATAACGTATCAGGTGAGCAAATGGACAGGCAGCAAATTGCTCCAGTCTTGATACGCTACTTCGAAAAGGTTGGGGATAAATGGATTTAACATGAGGATTGGATAAATTACTCACCAAATTACTATGAAATAAAGCCTGGCGGGTCCGCTCCATAATGGGCTGCCAATCAGGGCGCCACTGATACCAATACAGGGTTTGCCACCAAAAATCCTCTATCGGTGTTCCGTCTAGGTATTGACGAATCTGATATACTAAGTGCTTAAAAGTACTGGTGGGAGTACTGATCATACTCAATTGATGCTGTCGTTCCTGTAAAACATCGCTCTGCACTTCCAGCTCAGGAAAGATTCTTTTTATACGATCAATCAATACCGATGGTCTTAAAGACTTTCCTTCTCCATCAGCCAAAGCATAAGATATCCACAGGGTCTGGGAAGGCTTTGCCAATATGCTGTATATTAATAATTGCTGTTCTTCCAGTTTCTGCTTTCTTCCCCCAGGTAGTTCTATACCTTTTTCAATCAGCAAATGCCGTTCTTCTTCGAGAAGCAGTCCCTCAGGAGAGGATACTGATGGAATCAGGCCATCATTCATTCCCAATATTAACAGGGCTTTAAC
>DLUN01000025.1 GCA_003444615.1 Syntrophomonas sp. | reverse complement strand
TAAGCTTGGAGGAAACCGCTAATCTGCGGCCTGGTTATGAAGTGAGAGTGGGGATCGAAACCGTCCATAAAGAGGACGTTACCTTGCTGCCCCGGGAAGCAATACGTCTGATGAGCGATGGTGAATATCAGGTAATGGCAGTGGTTGACAATCGTATAGTCAGCAAGCCGGTTAAGATAGGCGAAAAAAACCAGTTGTCAGTGGAGATAATAGAAGGTATTCAACCTGGTGAAATGGTGGTTAAGGACGCCAGCCTGGTATTAAAGGAAGGAAGTCGGGTCAAACCAGTCTGGTAACCCAGCTGCTGGTATGGTAAATAGCTTGAAAGCCATCCAGGGATTAACTATGATGGTATAAGACTTATGATCTAAAGGCATTTTGGAAACCCTTTTATGATAAGGAGGAAGTCATTAATATGAGTGACCGGGATGAAAAAAAGCTGAGTCAGGAAACAGCTGAGGATTTACCCGTTAACTTTATCCAAAGTATAATCAGCCAGGACTTACAGTCCGGTAAGAATCAAGGTCGGGTGCACACCCGCTTCCCTCCCGAACCTAATGGTTATTTGCATATAGGACATGCTAAATCTATCTGTCTCAATTTCGGACTGGCCGCAGCTAATGGAGGACTGTGCAATCTTCGTTTTGATGACACGAATCCTAGCAAAGAAGAAACTGAATATGTGGAATCCATAAAAGAAAATGTGCGCTGGCTGGGCTTTGATTGGGACGACCGCCTCTATTACGCATCCGATTACTTTGACCAGTTATATGAGTTTGCCTGTCAACTGATTAAAGAGGGCAAAGCTTATGTATGTGACCTGAGTGCAGAGGAAATCAGAGAATACCGGGGTACTTTAACTGAACCGGGCCGGGAAAGTCCCTACCGTAACCGTTCAGTCGAAGAAAATTTAGACTTATTTGAACGTATGAAAAATGGCGAATTTCCAGATGGCGCACGGGTACTGCGGGCCAAAATAGATATGGCCTCTCCGAACCTCAACATGCGGGATCCGGTTTTATACAGGATTCAACACTCTCATCATCACCGTACTGGTGACAAGTGGTGTATATATCCCATGTATGATTACGCTCACCCTTTGTCCGATGCCCTGGAGAGCATCACCCACTCTATTTGTACCTTGGAGTTCGCCGATCATCGACCTCTTTATGACTGGTGTGTTGAAAATGTTGATTACGATAAGGAAACCCATGGTCGGCCTCAGCAGATTGAATTTGCTCGCTTGAACTTAACCTATACGGTAATGAGCAAACGCAAACTGCGCCTACTGGTAGAAAAGGGTCTGGTGCGGGGATGGGATGACCCACGCATGCCTACTATTGCCGGACTGCGCAGACGGGGTTATACTCCCGAGGCTATTCGCGACTTCTGCGAACGGATTGGAGTAGCTAAGCGTAATAGCACCGTGGACATAGCATTGCTAGAACACTGCATACGTGAGGACTTAAACCAGCGAGCCCCACGAGTTATGGCGGTATTGCGTCCCTTAAAGGTGGTTATCACCAACTATCCGGAAAATCAGGTGGAGTGGTTGACCACGGAGAACAATGCGGAACAGCCGGAGATGGGTACCCGGGAAATACCTTTCACCCGGGAACTGTATATTGAACAAGAAGACTTCATGGAAGATCCTCCCAAGAAATTCTTCCGACTGCGGCCGGGAGGAGAAGTGCGGCTTAAAAGTGCTTATATTATACAATGCCAGGAAGTCATCAAAGATGACCAAGGCCAGATTATTGAGCTGCACTGTACTTATGACCCGGATTCCAAAAGCGGAGGCCCCAATGCTAACCGCCGGGTGAAAGGCACCTTGCATTGGGTATCTGCTCAGCACGCCATACCTGCAGAAGTTCGCCTTTATGACCACTTGTTCTTAAAAGAAAACCCCGACGACGATGAAGAAGAGGGCGCCGACTTTACCAGCTTTATAAACCCCCATTCTTTAGAAATCTTGACCGAATCTCTTGTGGAACCCAGTCTGGCTTCGGCACCAGTTGAAAGCAGGTACCAATTCCTGCGGCAGGGTTATTTTGTGGTTGATCCGGATAAGACCAATGGGAAACTAGTCTTTAACCGTATAGTGGGGTTACGTGATACTTGGGCTAAAATCAAGAGCAAGGAAGGATAACTGGAAACAAAGGGGCTGCCTTTTACGGGCAGCCTTTTGTTTTCCTTATATAAAATTTCTTGCCTGATAGAATAAGACCTGCAGGCATTGAAATGCTAATGATGATTAACTGTAAAAAAAGCGGGGATTGGGCAAATAAAACTGAGGTGGCATAATTAATATAATAGTTTACCTGGGGGTGCAGGTGGTTGGTAGGACTGGTATTAGAAGGTGGAGGTGCCCGGGGAGCATTTCAAATCGGAGCCTATCGAGCCCTCCAAGAAATGGGTATCCAAATTGAGGGTATTGCTGGAACATCGGTAGGAGCACTCAACGGTGCCATGATAGCCCAGGGAGAAGCTGACTTGGCCTATCAATTATGGTGGGATATCCATCCTGCCCGGGTGTTTAAGGTAAACCCTAGGGAGATGGAGTATTTTAATAACCTGGCTTTCAGCCGGGAAAACTTGCCGCGACTGCTTAAGCGGCTGCGGGAAATATTCAGTAAGAGAGGCCTTGATATTACCCCGTTAAAAGAGCTGGTAAATGAGGTTATCAATGAAGAGCTTATCCGTGAATCCGGCTTAGATTTTGGCCTGGTGGTGGTATCGCTTAACGAATTGCGCCCTATGGAATTATTCTTGGAAGATATCCCCAGAGGGAAACTGGCAGACTACCTGATAGCCAGTGCCAGCTTGCCTGGATTTAAGGTGGATCCGGTGGAAGGTAAGCGTATGATCGACGGGGGTCTGCATGATAACATGCCGGTTAATTTGCTGGTGGCTAGAGGCTATACTGATATTATTGTCCTGCGCACACATGGACCGGGACGCTACCGCCGGGTACGTCAAAAAGGGCTGAACCTTACCTATATAAGTCCTTCTGATGATTTAGGCGGTATACTTCAGTTCAACTCGGAAACAGCCCGTACCAACCTGCAAATGGGCTACTTTGATGCTATCAAGACATTGCGTCAGTTAAAGGGGTTCAAATACTATCTCTATCCCTGGGACAATGATTATTTCCTGGACTGCTTTCTAACCCTGGACCAGGAAATAGTCCGCGATATCGGAAGAGCTATGGGCTTTAAGGGAGGATCTCATAAAAGGATGCTTTTTGAGCACATCATACCGCGCTATTGTGAACTGCTGGGAATAAATCGCCAGTTAGACTACGAAGACATAGGCCTTAGACTGTTGGAGGAAATCGCCGTAAGATGTGGTCTGGAGCGTTTTAACATATACTATCTGGATGAATTTATTAGCTTGGTAAAAGCCCATTACCATTCAAATGTGGGAAACACCAAAAACACACGCCGTGATTTAATAAAGCATAATCGGGTTTGGTCACGGGACGCACGAAAAAAGCTCTTGGATGAAACGGTGGAACCTTTGTTTAGGGGGTTAGTTGAGGAAAAACCCCCTAAACCCCCTCCCTTAACTGGAGCCACAGAAATAACCGAACCAAGACCTTTGACCTAAATAGTCGCAAAGTGATTCGGGAATAATAGCTCTTATTTATCTAGGATGCAGGAAAAATGGGGATAAATGAAGAAAGCCGCCTAAATAAACAAGGTAAAGGCGGGATAATGACTTATGAGCAACAAAGGTTATCAAGCTTTTGGAGCTATCCTGTTGCTCCTACTAGTGGGGTTATTATTGTATCTCACCGGACTTCACTGGGGGATAGCTAATAATCAAAGTAATTATCCTAGCGTTATTTGGGGTTTATTAATAATGCTGTTCATGGTAGCCGTGGGCTTAGGTTTATATGGGTGGTATGTTTTGCACATAGTGCGAAAATACCAGATATGGGCTGAAGGTGCGGCAATAGAGAATAGTCTTTTAGAAAAACATATACTTGAGCTGAAAGCGGAATTAACCAACACCGTAAAACAGCTCAACCAAGAAATAGAACGGCGTAATCACCTAGCTGAACAGCTTAGGGTGCAGACTACCAGTGATTCACTTACGGGGCTGTTAAACAGGAAGACGGGTATGGCCTGGTTGGTAAACCAATTACACCTGGCGGAAAAACAACAATGCTCTCTTACCATATGGTCTATTAATATTAATAATCTAAAGCAACTGAGGAAAAGGCTAGGATATGACAAGACAGATAAGCTAGTAAAAGAGATAAGCAGAATTATAAGCGAAAATATTAGAAAAACTGATACCATCTTCCGCATGGCTGATGACGAAATGATAGTGGTACTGCCACAGTGCACCATACCGGAAGCAATGGGTGTTAGGGATAGAGTTATCAATTCTTGGCAACCAAATCCGATCTTTGCTCACTGCAAGTGGCAAGCTGCTATATGTGATGGTTTTGCTGAATACCAGCCCGGTTCCCGGATGAGAGTGACTGACTTGGTTCAGCAGGCCGGGGAAAACGCTTTTCATAAAGATAAATATTATCCCCAAATCTTTAGCACAGATAAGCGGTCATTGATGTGAAAACAGCTCTTACCTAAATGGTATCATGCCGGTGGGTTTGCCATAAGTACCTTTTGGCTACTATGCATGGCATTAGGAGTGCGCGCGGGGCAATCCCAACACGGCATTTAATTCACCTCCCAGCAGGATTACCACACTGCTTAAATACAGCCATACCAGCAAAATGATAATTCCCCCTAAGCTTCCGTAAATAATAGTGTAGTTCGCAAAGTGCTCCACATACCAGGCAAAGACTGAAGAAGAAATGATCCAGCCCAGACTGGCTAATATAGACCCGGGCAGAACATCCCGGGAAGTTAATTTGAGGTTAGGGCTGAAACGGTAGAGCAGTGTAAAAACCAATAACATAGCCACCAAGGGAATAAAATAGCGTATATATCTCCAGATACGAGTAAAATAATGATCGGCCCCTAATAAGGTAAAAAGGGACTCTACCATAATTCTGCCAAAAATCAGCATAACAAAGGCAAATAGCATAATCAAAGCTAGAGCCAGGGTGAATAGGAGAGACAACCCCCGCACTTTCCAGAAGGAACGGGTTTCTTTTTCGCAGTAAGCCCGGTTGATACCATGAATTAAAGCACTGACACCGGTAGAAGCCGCCCATAGAGTAATAATCATACCAATGGACATTAAGGTATGGGAGCGAGCCTGCAGGGTCTCCTCGATAACGCCCCTTACCTGGACATAAGCATCCCAGGGCATTATACTGGCCAACTGATCTAAAGGCATATCATTGGATACCGGGGCATAGCTGAGCAAAGTGATCAAAAATATAAGAAAGCTGTCTCTTATACACATCT
>DLUN01000057.1:8244-10019 GCA_003444615.1 Syntrophomonas sp. | reverse complement strand
AGATGTGTATAAGAGACAGGTTATAGACATCAGCGAAACGGTGCCGATATAATAAATGGATAGGGGAGGTCGTACCTTGAACCTGAAACGGCTAAAATTTATAGATAAACCATTTTTAATAAGCCTGGTATTAATCATTGGCTTTGGCTTAGTGGTGCTTTCCAGCGCCAGCCAGGGTATATCCGGTGATCCCTATTTCTATGTAAAAAAACAGGTTTTATTCCTGGGTGTGGGGCTGATAGCTGCCCTGCTGGTACTGCGTTATGATTACAGTCATTTGCGCAGGTACGGTATTATTCTATACGGGTTATCGGTGTTTCTGCTGATAGCAGTGTTAGTGGTAGGGGAAGAGGTCCGCGGCACCACCGGATGGATAAGCTTAGGACCGCTACCGGCGGTTCAACCGGCTGAGTTTACCAAGATAATGCTGGCTATTTCTTTTGCCGACTTTCTTAACAAGCGCAAAGGAATGCTTAATACTCTCGGTGAAATCTTACCCTGTATAGTATATATGGGCGTGCCTTTTGTGCTTATATTGATGCAGCCTGATCTGGGCACAGCCTTGGTTTACATTGCTATGACAGTAGTTATGATGTTTGTTGCAGGTGCTAACCCCCGTATATTAGGGGGGCTAATAGCATTGGGAGCTGGCTTCATAGGGTTGATGCTATTTATGCATTTTCAGTATGGTATGTGGCTGCCCTTGGAGGATTACCAGATTAAAAGGCTTACCGTTTTTCTGAACCCCTATGAGGACGGAAAAGGGGGCAGGGGAGCAGGATGGAATACTATTCAATCTTTAATAGCTATTGGGTCAGGGGGATTGACCGGACTGGGATTGTTTAATGGTACTCAGGTACAGCTTAATTTTTTGCCGGAGCATCATACTGACTTTATTTATGCGGTTATCGGAGAGGAAATGGGATTTATAGGAGCAGCAGGTGTTATCCTTTTGTACACCATTCTGCTGCTGCGAGCTATATATATAAGTTTTCATGCCAAAGATTTGTTTGGCACACTGATAGTTACTGGTATAACGGCGATGTGGCTGTTCCATATCTTTGAAAACATTGGCATGTCAATCGGTATAATGCCTATTACCGGTATACCGCTGCCTTTTTTAAGCTATGGGGGAAGCTCGATGATAACTAATTTAATAGCGGTGGGTTTGGTTTTAAGTGTTAATGTACGGGGACGTAAAATAGTCTTTTAATCTTGTGGCCATACTAAGAGTGAAGCATATAAAGGGGGATACCCAATGGAATACAATGTTAACCAGGATGGCAGTTTTAAGGAAAACCAGCAGTTAGCCGAAGGGGTTCTTAAGGAAGCCTTGCTTTTGATTCCTAATTTTCTTAAACTGCTGTACCGGTTACTCAAAAACCCGGCGATAAGCACTGCTGACAAAGCTTTATTGGCAGGTACGGTGGCCTATGTCCTATCCCCGTTTGATCTTTTGCCGGACATGATACCTTTTGCGGGACAGGTAGATGATATTCTGCTGGTGGCTCTGGTAGTCAAACGTTTGATGGACAGTGTGAGCCATGATACTTTAGAGGAATATTGGGACGGCAATGGGCGGCTGCTGGTGTGGCTCGAACAGGTTATCAGTCTTTCCCGCTTTGTGGTTCCACCTCAGATTTACAATCGCCTAGTAAAAAAATCCCGAGCATAAGCTGATGCAAGAGGGGACGGTTCTTTCTATCATTTTCAGTTTGGCTGTTTAAGCATACTTTTACCTTATGCAAATGACAGAAAGAACCGTCCCCTCTTGC
>DLUN01000057.1:0-7999 GCA_003444615.1 Syntrophomonas sp. | reverse complement strand
CTAAAACCGGGCCAGATTGTTGGCAAAGATAGTTCGGGCCTCTTCAACCATGGATTCGATAAGTTCTTTACAGGTAAGCACTTCTTTTATAAGACCTATGGACTGACCCACCATTAGAGCAGCTTCATCAACTTCGCCGGTTTCCCAGGCAACCTTTGCTTTTTGGCCTGCCAACAGAGGAATCATTTCTTGCAAACCGCCGCCTTTGCTTTCTAAATCCAGTATTTGCTGGGCCAATTTATTTTTTAGAGCCCTTCCTTGCAAGCCTACCGATTTGCATATCAAGGTAGTGTCGTTTTCTTTGCGCTGGATGAGTTCTTCCCATATCTTGGGATGTACGGCACATTCTTTGGTGGCAATAAACCGGGTAGCCATTAGTACTCCTTCTGCACCTAGACTCAACGCCGCAGCTAACCCTCTTCCATCGGCAATTCCTCCTGTAGCAATAACCGGTATTTTCACGCTTTCGGCAATGCGCGGTACCAAGACCATGGTGGTAACGTCATCATTGAGGGGATGTCCGCCTTCTTCAATACCGGCGGCAATAACAGCGTCATAGCCGTATTTCTCGATGTTTAAAGCATGGCGGACCGCACCAACTTTATGCATTACTTTTACGCCTGCTTTATGCAACATATCCAGGTATTTGACGGCTGGTCGGCCGGATACTTCTATCACTTCAACTTTCTCTTCGGCACATACTTTAAAGAAGTCATCAAAAATTTCTTCCGTAAACCGCATGGAAGGAAGCAGAGTGATATTGATGCCTATGGGTTTGGAAGTAAGTTCTCGAGCTTGGTGGATGGCCTGGCGCAGTTCTTCACCGGTGTCATAGTTGCAGGCAGTAATGTTACCAAGCCCGCCTGCATTGGAGATGGCTGCACAGAGCTCTGGTGTGGCCAGCCACAGCATTCCTCCGCAAATGATCGGGTATTCAATACCAAACAGTTCAGTTATTCGGGTCTTCACTATTTATACCCCCTAACTTATACCATATCGTTTTTCTTATTATATTACATCCATAAACATTCTAATAACAAAATTTATTTCTGCCAGGGGCTGAGTCATAATTTTACGGTTAGAAAGATATACTGTACTGCCCGGCTCTTCCTATTAACCTGCTTAAAAATGGTCGGGACAAGGAGGGTCTTATAAAAGATCGCCGAGGTGATACTTATGTTAGGCAGTTTTCGTATCCGCATGCTTGTAGTAATATTGATTGTTATGCTGGTGGGGTTGTCTGTGCAGTCTGACCACAGCAGCCGTTATGTAATTGAGTCGGTATTAAACAATTATGTTCTTAAAGATTACGGAGTAGAGACTAAGCTAGCCATGCTGCTTGACAATACCCGCAGTCGGATAAGTGATGGGGATGTTCCTGTTATGAGCCATAAAGAAATGCAATCTCCCTGTGACTATTTGACGGTAGCCAGACGCTATGGGTGGAATTGGAATGAGGAAAGCCGCCGGCAGGAATTTTATCCGGGAGTCTTGCTGATAGTAAAGGAAAATACTTTAGTCCGACCGGTTTTGGCCGGTGAGGTTGTAGAGGTATCGCGCCAAGAAGATGCCAGAACCATTTTGATAAAACACAGTCCCGATTTGTTTTCTTATTATCAGGGTTTGCAGGAAGTTTTGGTGCGAGAAAACCAGCACATAGATCAGCGCCAGATTTTAGGCAAAACCGGTAAAAATCTTTACTTTGAGCTGCGAGACGAAGATGGTCCCCTGGATCCCCATAGCTTGTTTCCCTAATTATGAAATTTGGCCGGCTGATGGGGGTACAACTAAAAATCCATCCTCTGCTTCTGCTCCTGGCTGCGGCATACTTTTGGCTGGGATTAGGACGGGAAGTTTTGTTAGTTATGGCAGCAGTCCTCTTGCACGAATTGGCTCATCTGGCAGCTGCTCGCAGTCTGAAGGTTACGGTTGGGGAAGTTGAACTGTTACCTTTTGGGGGTCAGGCCAAAACTGAAGATTTTACCGGCCTGGAACCGGATAAAGAGACTATAATTGCCATAATTGGACCAGCCTGCAGCTTGATAGTGGCTGCAGTTTTTTATTTTTTAGCGCCCTATCTGTCCATTTCAAAAGCAGGGTTTTTTATAAAGGTTAATCTGCTGTTGGGGTTATTTAACCTCCTTCCCGTTCTCCCTCTTGATGGGGGACGGGTCTTAAGAGCCCAGCTGTCCCGCTGGTTAGGCTACAAAAAAGCTACCGCCAGAGTAGCCTTTTTGGGGCAGTTAATGGGGGTGCTTCTGGTAGCCTGGGGACTTTACCAGGCTTTTTACTCTATGACTGGCATCAACATACTGCTGGCGGGAACTATTTTATTTTGGGCAGCCCGGAGGGAAAGCCAACTTTTATCTTATTCTTTTATGCGCTATTTGATTAACAAAAAAGGCAATTTGGCCAGAAACGGCCTTCTGCCCGCCCAGCAATATGTAAGCCAACCTGACACACTGGTAAAGTCAGTTTTGCAGGTCAGCAGTCCTACCTATTATCTCCTGGTAGTGGTTATCAATGACCATCACCAGGTGGAGGGCATCGTCAGTGAGGCCCAGTTAATTGAATGCCTGTTGGAAAAGGGTCCCCAGGCTGCAGTCAGAGACTGTTGATATAGTCTTTTGCCAGTGTCAATTTCTAACTAATTCCATGTTTATGCTGGATGATTTAGATGAAGCAATTGCATCCGCTATTGTTAACAGAACCGTAGCGGATAGAGCCAGCAGTGATCTGTACAGAATCCGTAAACGCATGCTTATCGTGGAGGAACGTATTCGCCAGAAACTCAACGATATTTTGCGATCGGATTCCTATGCGGCCATGCTTCAAGACACGGTGATTCAGGAAAGAAGCGGCCGTTTAGTAGTACCGGTTCAGCGGCAGTACCACAAAAAGTTTTCCGGAACGGTGATCGATACCTCTTCAAGCGGTTCAACGGTTTTTATGGAACCAGCTGCGGTTACGCGCCTACAGGACGAATATTCTCAGCTGAAAGCGGAAGAAGAGGTAGAGATTTTCCGCATTCTTACTGATTTAACCCAACAGGTGGATAGTCATGCCCGAGAACTGCTGATAAATGTGGAAACCATTACTCACTATGACTTCGTGTTTGCTAAAGCCAAGTACAGCCGATCCATGGATATGCGGCCTGTTCAACTGAATACTTCAGGAATCTGCACTATTAAGCAGGGACGGCATCCTTTATTGGGAGCCAAGGCGGTGCCTCTGGATTTTCACCTAGGGGGATTGAATCGTGCCCTGGTTATCACCGGCCCTAATACTGGAGGTAAGACGGTTACCTTAAAAACGGTGGGGTTGCTTACCATGATGGCTCAGGCTGGGCTGCACCTGCCGGTGGAAGAGGGAAGCGAAATCGCCATATTCACCGATATCATGGCCGATATCGGTGATGGACAGAGCATGGAACAGTCTTTAAGCACTTTTTCTGCTCATGTGCGCAATATCCTGACCATGCTTTCCTGCGCTGATGCAGGTTCTCTCATACTGCTGGATGAGCTAGGAGCGGGGACCGATCCTGCAGAAGGGCGGGGTTTCGCCATTGCCGTACTGGAGGAGTTATATGCTCGGGGAGCAACTATTGTTGCCACCACACATTTAGGGGAAATCAAAGAGTTTGCCCAACATGCTGAGGGCTTTGTCAACGGGTGTATGGAATTTGATCCGGACAGCTTGCAGCCTCTTTACCGGTTGAAAATCGGCACCTGGGGCGACAGTCATGCTTTCTTGATCGCTTTGAAGCTAGGGATGGACCCGGATTTGATAGCTCATGCCTATGAGATCAGCTACGGTACAAAAATGGCTCTTCAGTTGGAATCCATTGTTCAGCCTGAAACGCTGACTGATGAGGAGGTTATTCGGAAACACCGGGAAAACCAGCGCATGCGGGAGGAAGCGGAAAAAGCTCAAGACCGTCTGGAGCGGCAGCGCAAGTACCAAAAGAAAAACCTGAAAGTTGGTGACCGGGTCTATATAAGTACCATGCAGCGTACCGGGGTGGTCTTTCAGGAAGAAAATGAAAAGGGTGATCTGGTGGTTTTGGTGTTGGGTAAGAAGTATAGAATCAACAATAAGCGGCTAACTCTTCATATTGACCGGGAGGATCTCTATCCTGAAGACTATGATTTGGACATTGTTCTGGAGTCCAAAGAAAACCGGAAAAAACGGAAGACCATGGGCAAGCACCACATCGAAGGCTTGGTCATTGAGTCCCAGGATGGTATTACTAACCCTAAATAATAAAGGCGGATGGGGATGTTAAAGCGCCTCGGGTGAGGCAAAAGGTTAACATCTTTGTCTTTGTGGTAATATATATAATACGGTATTTTGTGGCAGAAGCGGAGGAACATGATGCAGGACAGGTTGTTTCGGGACATTCTTCCCCGGGTATCGAAACCAATTCGTTATACCGGTAATGAATTAAATGTCATTAAAAAGAACTGGGAGAGCAGCCGGGTAAAAATGGTGTTTGCTTTTCCTGATGTATATGAAGTGGGCATGTCCCACATCGGCGGCCGGATTTTATATGGTTTGATCAACGAAACCACTGATCATTTACTGGAGAGGTCTTTTGCTCCCTGGCCGGATATGGAAAAGCTCATGCGTGAAGAGGGGATACCCTTGTATGCCTTGGAATCTTACCGTCCATTGGCTGACTTTGAGGTAGTGGGTTTTTCCCTGCAGTATGAGCTGTCAGCTACCAATATACTGAATATGCTAGATCTGGCGGGGATACCGGTATTCAGCCGGGAGCGAACTGATGAGGATCCGCTGGTGCTGGCTGGGGGGCCGGTGGCTTTTAACCCGGAACCCTTCTGTGATTTTTTCGATATGTTTATGATTGGCGACGGCGAGGAAGCTTTGCCGGAACTGTTGGATGAAGTGGAACGGGTGCGAAAGCTGCCCCGTCAGGAAAAACTGCGGCAACTGGCTAAAGTCGAAGGGATTTATGTGCCTTCTCTATATAAGGTGGCCTATGACGATGATGGTTCCCTGGCTTCCATGGAACCCCTGTATCCTGATGTACCCCGGCGGGTGCGCAAAAGGATTGTAGCCAACCTGGATGAGGCTTACTATCCTGATAATCCTATCCTTCCTTACATGACGGTAGTTCATGACCGGGCGGTACTGGAGGTAATGCGGGGATGTCAGCGGGGCTGTCGTTTCTGTCACGCGGGTATGGTTTATAGACCGGTGCGGGAAAAAAGCGTGGAGACTCTACAGCGGCAAGCCAGAGCTCAGTTGGAAAACACCGGTTATGAGGAGGTCTCCCTGGCTTCCTTGAGTACCCTGGATTACACTGGGGTTGATCAATTGGTTAAAGGGTTGATAGAGGAACATGGTTCTAAAGGGGTAGGGGTGGCCCTGCCGTCTCTGAGAGTAGATGCTTTCTCTATTGATCTGGCCAATGAGGTGCAAAAGGTGCGCAAGACTACCTTGACCTTGGCCCCTGAGGCGGGAACCCAGCGATTGCGTGACGTTATTAATAAAAATGTGACCCAGGAACAACTGTATGATGCGGTAAAAGCAGCTTTCCAATCGGGCTGGCGGGCGGTAAAGCTTTACTTTATGATTGGGCTGCCTACCGAAACCCAAGAAGATCTGGATGGTATACTGCAGCTTTTGGAAGAGGTTAAACGTATTGGCAATCAATATTCCCGCCGTTCGGTGGAGATTAGATCCAGTATGGCCTGTTTCGTACCCAAAGCCCATACCCCTTTTCAATGGCAGCCCCAGAACAGCATAGAGGAACTGCAGGAGAAAATCAGTTACATGACCCGCTTCCGGCGCAAAGGTATAAAATTAAGCTTTCATGATAGCCGGGTCAGCTTTCTGGAAGGTATCATAGCTCGGGGAGACAGAAGACTAGGGCAGGTAATCTATAATGCCTGGAAAAATGGAGCAATTTTCGATGGTTGGTCAGAGTACTTTCATTTTGAACACTGGCAAAAAGCCCTGGAAGAGTCCGGGTTAGATCCGGCTTTTTACGTTTCTCGGAACCGCTCTTATGATGAACTGCTTCCCTGGGATTTTATAGACAGTGGAGTAACCAAAGCGTATTTACGCCATGAAAATGACAAAGCTCAAAGGGGAGAGACTACCATGGATTGCCGTCAGGAGGACTGTACCGGCTGTGGTGTCTGTCCCAGTTTTGAAGTGGAAATTGATCTAAGAGGGGGGAGTGAGCGTGCGCATCAGAGCTGAGTATAGCATTGGTCCTGAACTGCGTTTTTTGTCCAACCTGGATACCATGCACATGATGGAGCGTGCTCTGCGGCGGGCGAAAATCCCCTTTGCTCTCAGCGAAGGATTCAATCCCCATATACGATTATCCATGGGTACGGTTCTGCCGGTGGGACTATGGGGTAAAAAAGAGTATTTTGATTTGGAATTGCAACAACCTATGCCTCCTGGTGAACTGTGTGAAGCATTGAATAAGGTTTTGCCTGCAGGGGCTCATATAGTGCAGGCGCGGGAAATCGAAAGAAATGCTCCTTCACTGATGAAGGCAGTAAACTGTGCAGCCTATGGGTTTATTTTGCAGATGTCCCAGGAGGATATTAGCAGGATATGTCAAAATATTCTTAATGCGGAAAAGCTCCTAATCTCCAGCCGGGGAAAGAAAAAGGGCGTTGACAAAGATTTGCGAAAAGGTATTTATAATATAGACATACAGCCATATGAGGAGTTCTTTTGTTTAATGATCTGGGTTGGGGCTGGAGAACCGCTGAACATTCGCTATGATGAAATCGTGGATCTGCTCCAGCAACAAGGGGTTCCTCCTCAGGCGATTTTGGATGTATTTAGGGAAGGAAATTATATTCGGATAGACGAAGAGCTGTACAGTCCATTGGAAAGGTAAATTCATGAGCCGAGAAATAATTGCAGAAGTCTACCCCTGGGAATCACGGGTAGGCATTGTGGAAGAAGGTCGCCTGGTTGAGGTTTTCTGGGCGGATCAAAATGAAAATGTAGGTAAAATCTACAAGGGCAAGGTCAAGGACATTATTCCTGGTCTATCCTGTGCCTTTATTGATATTGGGCTGGCCAAAAATGCTTTTTTATATGCGGGGGATATTGTGGCGCCCGGCTTGAAGAAGAGCCGCAATATTTTTGATATGGTTAAAAGCGGTCAGGATATAATGGTACAGGTTAAAAAAGAGGCCTTTTCGGAAAAAGGTGCCCGGGTAACTTGCGATTTGACCATACCGGGACGTTTTTTAGTATTGCTGGTTTATCAAAACGAGGTTTCTATCTCCCGGAAAATAACCGATGACAATTTGCGCGAGCATCTGCGCCATCTGGTGGAGGCTAACAAACCAGAGGGAGTAGGGTTAATACTTAGGACTGCCTGTCTGGAAGCAGAAGATCAGGAAATCATAGGAGAACTACAGGAACTCCTCCAGGTATGGGAAGAAATACAGCGGCGTTTTGAGAACAGTAAATCTCCCAGCTTACTTTATGAAGATATAGATGTATTGGAGAGGACTCTACGTGACTATTTGGACAGCGACATCAGCCGCATAGTGATTAATAATATTAAACTGAAAGAACGCATCAACCAGTATATTCGTGATAAAAAGGGAGGAGCCCATTTTCGAGTTCAATATGAAGAAGGCGACTTGTTCGAAAAATATGGATTAGAAAAGGACATACGCCGGGCTCTACGCCGTAAGGTTTGGCTGAAAAGCGGGGGTTATCTTATTATCGATCAAACCGAAGCTATGACCGTTATCGATGTAAACAGCGGCAAATATACGGGTAAAAATGATTTTGAAGACACAGTATATAAGCTGAACATGGAAGCAGCGGTGGAGATCCCCCGTCAGCTTCGTTTGCGAAGTATCGGGGGCATTATCCTGATTGACTTTATAGATATGAAAACCAAAGGCCACCAAGAAGAAGTGGTATCCGTACTGCGCAATGAACTGCAAAAAGATAAGGCCCACACCCGTATTATAGGCTTGACCGGACT
>DLUN01000153.1:1745-4217 GCA_003444615.1 Syntrophomonas sp. | reverse complement strand
TAAAGGGTGATAGACTGCCTGGAAGTATTCTGTAGCAAATACATATCCAGTAGGCAACGAGCCTGGTCCAAGGCCACTTTTTGCAGCACCAGTTCCCCAAAGGCGGGATGAAATGGGCCGGCCACTACGGTATCAGAATCCTGCAGTTCTTCACTGGGATGTAAACCCATGCGAATTACGGGTATGTGCGCTTGAGTAAAAAGAAGATACATAGCAGCAGTTATATTTACCGCCTCTTTTAGACTTAAGGGCAAGTAGTTTCCGGCACGAAAGGCCTTTTCCAATTGGGTTCCGGCAATCACCAGTGTGGGGTATATGCGTACCATAGCAGGAGCCAGTGCAATACTCTGGCGGGTAGTCTCCAAATCCTTTTGCAGGTTATCTCCCGGAAGGCCTATCATTAACTGGATTCCCAGTTTAATTCCGGCGGCATGAATCATTTGGCAGGATCGGATAACTTGGTCTGGTTGATAACCTCTTTCGGAAAGCTTTAGAACCTCTTCATCAACAGACTGTACTCCAAGCTCTATAGTGGTTACACCGCGCTGTTTTAACTCCCCTAACCTTTTCATATCTATGGCATCCGGCCGGGTAGATAGTCTTATACCATTAATTTGGCCCTGGTCCAGATAGGGTTGGACACTTTCCAAATAATCATTTTGCAGCTTTTCCGGTATGGACGTAAAAGTACCGCCAAAAAAAGCTACTTCCACTTCATATTCTGGTGGTATGGTCAGCAAAGCGGTTTCAATATCCTCTTTTACCTGTGCCAGGGAAGGAGGATGCCAAGCGGAGCTGATTTTTTGCTGCTGGCAAAAGCAACAGCGGAAGGGGCAGCCCAGGTGAGGTATAAAGATGGCAATATTGCGGGTTTGTTTCATCCATTTAGTTTCTCCGAAATAATGGTCTTAAGCAACTGCTTGTCATTCAATACTTTTGAAGCAGCGTTTTGCTGAGCTTCTTTTTTGCTGTGTCCTTTGCCAGTAGCCAGCAAGCGATCCTGATAGAAAACCCCAGCCACAAAGGT
The DNA here is from genome assembly GCA_003444615.1 of Syntrophomonas sp. GTDB lineage: Bacteria > Bacillota > Syntrophomonadia > Syntrophomonadales > Syntrophomonadaceae > DTU018. The sequence goes on along the minus strand of DLUN01000153.1, from coordinate 3,190 downwards.
GCGGTCATGAGCAGGGCCGGTCTCTTCTAAAATGCTATAAGAAACATTGTCACGGTATTTGCCCTGGACTAATTCCTGCAAACGGGATTTATAATCATAGTGGTCCCCTGCTTCTGTTTTCTGGATGTCTTCCTCTAGATATTCTAGTATAAAGTCACGCGCAGCTTCATAACCCTGGTCAAGATACACCGCTCCGATAACCGCTTCCACAGCATCGGCCAGAATGGATTGGCGGTTTCTTCCTCCAGATTTTTCTTCACCTTTACCCAAAAGCAGGTATTTACCCAAATTTAGCTGCCGCGCTACCTTGCTGAGGGCTGGTTCACACACTACCCTAGCCCTAATTTTAGTAAGTTCACCTTCCGCTTGTTGAGGATAATGGGTATACAGGTATTCGGCCACCACAAAGCTAAGCACGGCATCACCCAAAAATTCTAAACGCTGGTTATTAGATATCAGATTGCTTTCTTGGGCATAAGATGGGTGAGTCAGGGCAGTGGTCATCAAATCTAAGTTTTGACAGGGAACTAACTGTTCCTGTAAGAAAGTTTGTGCTATGTGTTTCTCACTTGTTTTCATTCTTTACCTGTTCAAGATAGTCCCACAATGCCTTAACCAACAATCCCATGGTAGGATAATCTTCCAGATCTTCCTCTGGAAATTCCACATCATATATGTCTTCCAGAGCCATAATCATTTCAACAACATCAATAGAATCTGCATCAATAGACTCGAATGTGGTTTCCATTGTAATATCAGCTGGATCTATTTCTAATTGTTCGGCTAGTAGTTTGCAAGCAAGTTCAAAAAACTCCTGCATTTTATCCCTCCTGATTATTTTGGTTGGATATGGCTTTCTCTAACATTATAAGGGACTCCTTCTGTAATTCAATTATACCTTTTTCCACGCAGTCTGCAGCAGCACATATGCCGTGGTAAACAGCTTCACGGCGTGAGCTACCATGACATACTATGCTTATTCCTTCAATCCCTAGTAAGGGTGCACCTCCATACTGAGTATAATCCAGCTCCGCAAAAAAATTAGGCAATTTTCCTAGTTCCCGGCTAATTCCTTGAGCAACAAACATAGCCATACCTTCAATAGTTTTTAATACAATATTGCCCACAAATCCATCGCAGACCAATACATCAGCTTGATCCGCAAATAGTTCTCGTCCTTCAATATTACCAACAAAATTGAGTGAACTATGGTTTTTCAACAAAGCATAAGCTTCTAAAGTCAGTTGGTTTCCTTTGCCTTCTTCCTGGCCATTGCTGATTAGCGCTACACGGGGCTGAGGTTTGTTTAAAACAGAAGATGCATATAGGCTACCCAGAAGGCCAAACTGAAGTAGTTGGCGGGGACGGCAGTCAACATTGGCGCCTACATCAATCAATACTGTTTGGCTCCCTTTAGAGTTTGGTAATGCTGTGGCAATAGGTGG
>DLUN01000153.1:0-1412 GCA_003444615.1 Syntrophomonas sp. | reverse complement strand
GATAACTCTTTTTCCAGCTGAGTGGTTGGCCCAACCAGAATTAGGCTGCCTTCATTGTGCTGCACCCACTGTACAGCTCCAGCTACGATTTCGCTAGGTGCATGGTCACCACCCATAGCATCAACTGCAATACGCATAAGAACCTCCTTTTGAAAAAAAAGTAAGCTACTAGTCTACCATACAGACTACATACCTTACTTTTCTATCAACTAGTATAGAGTTTACAGAACGTTTTTACCTTTATAATATCCACAGGCAAGACATGCCCGATGAGGCATTTTCAATTCACGACACTGAGGACACTCGACCAGACCGGGCTTATCTATTTTCCTCCACTCGGACCGCCTCTTGCTGGTACGGGTATGGGATTGCCTTCTCTTAGGTACTCCCACCTTAAAACCTCCTTCCCTAAGTAAGCTGCTTTAACTTCTCCCAGCGGGGATCGATATTATCTTCCCGGCAGCCACAGTCTTTAGTATTAAGATTGCTGCCGCAGATCGCACATAAACCTTTACAATCTTCGCTGCATAGTAAGCTCATAGGTATTTCAGAAACAATGATTCCTTCTATTAGCGGAGTCAGATCAGCCATGCCACCAGTATATACTACCACATCTTCATCCACCAGGTCAGCTTCATCCTGTAAAGATTCCTTAATCAACAATGCCGAAAAATCAGCATTTACAGTATAGGTAACTGGCTTAAGACAACGAGAACAACCGAGCTCTACCTGGGTATGCACACTTCCCTGTACCAAATAGTTTTTCCCATCAAATAGCAATATTCCATCAACTACAAACGGCTGCTTAAACTTACCTCCCCAGCTTTCCAGCAATTCGGCACTTCCTCTTTGTTCAAAATGCAAATCCTGAGCCTGATTAGGAGGCAGTTTTAGGTTGTTTAGGTTGATAATCATACCATACACCCCGTAAAAACACCAGATTTATTATAGTCTGCTGAAGTTAGTATTGTCAACAAAGCCGGGCTTTAACAAAAATGAGGCGGGTCACCCCGCCTCAAAAAAATACTTGTTAAAGCTATTTCGCCAGGTTGTAGGTATCCCGGGCAATGACCAGTTCTTCATTGGTAGGAATAACAAAGATGCGTACTTTAGAATCCTCAGCAGCCACATCCACTTCCTTGCCACGGACTTTGTTCTTTTCCACATCCATTTTTATGCCCAAATAATCCAAGTCCTCGCAGACCTTTTCCCGTACATCGTAACCGTTTTCGCCAACTCCAGCAGTAAATACTAAACAATCGCATCCATTCAGCTTGGCGACATATTTGCCGATATACACTTTAACCCGGTTGTAGTAAACTTCCAGAGCAATTTGAGCCCTCTCATTACCGGAACTAGCAGCTTCCAGAATATCTCTTAAATCATTGGATACACGCGATAACCCAAGCATA
>DLUN01000117.1:8810-26472 GCA_003444615.1 Syntrophomonas sp. | reverse complement strand
AGATGTGTATAAGAGACAGACCCAGGAGCGGTTAAAGTCTTCTGTGGTACTCTTTCCAAAAATGTTAAGCAGTTTATGGCTCTTTATAAGGATTCCTTAACCATCAAAAGTCCTAAAGAAATAGCAGGCCAGAATGTGCGGCGCATGATCGTGGTTGATACTGCTAAGGCTAGTCGTCTGGGACACTTGAAAAAACTTGCTTCGCAGCCGGGTATGGAGTTCCATGTTTACGATCACCACCCGGCAGGTCCGGATAACCTTTCTGCATCTGTCAATGTAATCGAGCCAGTTGGAGCAGCCACTACGTTACTGGTGGAAAGGATTATCGAACAGAATATAAGTTTAAGCTCATTTGAGGCAACCATACTGGCTTTAGGAATCTATGAAGATACCGGAAGTCTCTTGTTTAGTTCCACTACTTCCCGTGATGCTGCAGCCATATCTTATTTATTAGAACGAGGAGCCAATCTTTCGGTGGTGGCCAATTTTATGGACCAACCTTTCAGTGGAGAGCAAAGACAGATATTGCAAAACTTGCTTAATTCGGCACGTCATATCAAGGTCCATAATTTGGATGTGGTAATAGCGGTTACAGAAACCCGGGATTTTGTTCCTGGCTTGGATGCCGTTACCTATAGGTTGTTTGAACTGGAAAACAGTGATGTAATATTTGTGGCAGCCCAAATGGGAGACCGAATACATGTTATTGGGCGCAGCCGTATTTTTAGTGTAAGAGTTAACGAAATACTCCGTGCTTTGGGCGGAGGAGGACACGAACGGGCCGCTTCTGTGGTAGTGAAGGGCCAAACTCTGGATAATGTAGTGGATGATATTATGACCGGTCTCAATGAGAAAACTCAACCTGCTCTGGTAGCGGGTGATATTATGTCCACACCGGTTAAGACTATTGCTAAGCATATTAGTATGGAAGAGGCTGGTCGGATAATGCTGCGCTATGGACATACTGGCATGCCGGTAGTGGAGGGTGAAAAGATGGTGGGGGTGATATCCCGCCGGGATGTTGACAAGGCTCGCCTGCATGAACTGGGACATGCACCGGTGAAAGGCTTTATGACTACTTCCGTCTTATCGGTAACACCAAATACTCCGGTAGCAGAAATTCAACATCTTATGGTCGAATACGATATTGGCCGACTGCCAGTGATTGATGGAGATCGCCTGGTGGGCATTGTTTCCCGTACCGATATTCTGCGTACCCTGCATGGGGAAGATTACCCGGAAGATCATCAGGTTCTCTTTGCATACAGCGACGGTGAAACGGAAAACTGTACCCAACTTTTGACGGAGCGTCTTCCTGCAAAACTCATGTCGATTTTAAGAATAGCCGGGGAAGTTGCAGATGAGCAAGGGGCCAGCATTTACTGTGTAGGTGGCTTTGTACGCGATCTATTTATGCAGGTGCCCAATTTTGACGTGGACTTTGTGGTAGAAGGTGAAGGTGAAAAGGTTATCAAGTCCTTAGCCCGCCGTCTGGGAGGAAAGGAAAGAATACATGAGCGCTTTAAAACCGCAGTGATTTTGCTTCCTGATGGAACCAAGCTGGACGTGGCTACTGCTCGTACTGAGTATTATGAATTTCCAGCTGCTTTGCCGACAGTGGAAAAATCATCAATCAGGGAAGACCTATATCGCCGGGATTTTACTATTAATACCTTGGCTATCTGCTTAAACCCGGATCGCTTCGGTAATTTAATTGACTTTTTCGGTGGCCGAAGGGATTTGGAGCAGGGTTTAATACGCATCTTATACAATCTCAGTTTTGTCGAGGATCCTACCCGAATTTTACGGGCTATTCGTTTTGAACAGCGTTATGGTTTTGCTATTGAAAAAGATACCCTGCGTTTTGCTAAAGATGCCATTGAACGCAAGCTACTGGGCAAGCTCTCCTATCAGAGGATTCTGCAGGAACTGATTTTGATACTAAGCGAAAGAGAGCCGATATCATCTTTAGAAAGAATGGTGCAAATCGGAGTTTGGGACTATATTCTTCCTGAAGTTAATCTGCAGGAAGTTGGCCGTACTACCTTAAGAAGGGTTCCGGTAGTGGTAGCCTGGTGGCTGGAACACTATTACAAAACCAACCTGAGAATCTGGCTAGTTTATATGATGGTGCTTTTATCTAAGTTGGAAGAAAACCAGGTGGAAGGTATAGTCCATCGTTATAGTATGGATCTGTATTCCCAGCAGGCAATCAGCCAATCCCGAATGGCTCCTGAAATAATTCAACGACTGCAACCACCTAGCGATTTACAGCCCAGTTATATCCACAGTTTAATTGGAACTTGGCACCCAGAAAGCTTGCTATATTTGCTGCTTTCCATTAGAGAAGAGTTGATCTGGGAAGCGGTAACCCGTTATCTTGATGCTAAGGAGAGAGTGCGGGTAGAGATTAACGGGCACCACTTAAAAGCTATGGGAATTAAACCCGGTCCAGTCTACAGTCAAATCTTAGGAGATTTATACAGATATAGACTGGATGGCCTAGTGGCCAATAAGGAGCAAGAAGCCGCTCTGGTTGACTCATGGATTAAGGAGGGAAAATACTCTTAGTGTTTGATCTTGATATTAGTAGGATACTGATTTCCCTGCCCGCTATTATGATAGGTTTGACATTTCATGAATATGCTCACGGCCGGATGGCTGATTATCTGGGTGATGATACCCCATATTATCAGGGCAGGCTGACTCTAAATCCTTTACCCCATATCGATTGGCTCGGTTTTCTCATGTTGATGATAGTGGGATTTGGTTGGGCCAAACCAGTGCAGGTGAATCCATACAAGCTTCGTGGAGGAGTTAAAAACGGCATGATGCTGGTTTCACTAGCTGGACCAGCTATGAATATATTCCTGGCTTTTCTGGCCTTAATTGCCTTACGCTTTATATATCCTTTGCAGGGATCTGAATGGGCTCAATATGCCATAATGTTAATAGAGCCATTGGTGTGGATAAATTTAGTTTTGGCGGTTTTCAACCTCATTCCGGTTCCTCCCTTGGATGGGTCTAAGATTTTAGCCGGACTTCTGCCTAATCGGGGAGCTTCCCTAGTTTATGCCCTAGAGCAGTATGGAACCTTAATCCTATTGTTATTGCTGGTAACCGGAGTGATATCAAAAATACTGATACCGCTTATCAATGTGCTGTACCTTTTGCTAGCGAATATCGTGTTCTATTTCTAAGGGGGAGTCAGGTGACCTACCTGGTAGATATAGAGGCATTTCATGGACCACTAGATTTGCTCTTGTTCCTAATAGAGAAAAATGAATTGGATATTTATGATATTCCTATAGCCTTCATTACTGATCAATATTTGCAGTATTTACAGACTACGGGTGAGTTCGATCTGGAAAAAATGGGTGAATTTCTAATAATGACCACCTATCTATTGAACCTTAAATCACGTTTACTGTTACCCCGTACAAATCCTAGTCAGTCTGAGGATGAAGAGGAGCAAATAGATCCTCGAGAAGAACTAGTACAAAAACTATTGGAGTACCGGCGTTACAAAGAGGCGGGACAACAGTTGCAGCAGAGGGAATTAGGTTTGACTGAGCGAGTTTATTACCGCCAGGCTAAAGGCGAACCGGACCGGGACGAGGTACTCGTTGTCGATTTAGCTGCTTTAGTGAGGGCGTACCGGAACGTAATGCGCCGCTTGCCTGTTCCTGAACCAGAAGCAATTATTCCCGAAGGTGATGTTAATGTTAGTGATAAAATGATGGAAATACTGGAGATACTGGTTCAACAAAAAGGTAAAATATCATTTAGGCAGCTTTTTGCCAATATATCCCGGCGACGGGAAGGGTTGGCCTTGTTTTTGGCCCTTTTGGAACTAATCCGTTTGCAGAAAGTTAAGGCCCAACAGAATAGCCCCTGGGAAGATATCCAATTGGAGATGTGGTGATGCCAATTGCTGATGCGAGATGAAATAAAAGCCGCCATCGAAGCCATTCTGTTTATGAGAGGTGAACGGGTAGGAGCCGATGAACTGGTAGAAATATTGGACATTCCGCTTCTAGAACTCCGGGACATAATGAGGGAATTGATCGGGGAGTATTATCAGCCTGGACGGGGTTTGCAAATAATGCCGGTTGATGATGGCTACCTGATGTGTACTAAGAGCGAGTATTCAGAAATACTGGCCCGGTCTGTCCAGCCGGTTAAACGCCGTTTGTCCCAGGCCGCTTTGGAAACTTTAGCTTTAATTGCCTACCGGCAGCCTATAACCCGAGCAGAAATTGAAAAAATACGGGGTGTAAAGGTGGAACGGGTTATGGCCAATTTGATGGAGCGTGGCCTTATTGAAGAAGTGGGTGTCAAAGATGTAGTTGGGAAACCGATCCTTTACGGTACCACCCAAGAGTTTTTGCGGTTGTATGGCTTAACCAGTCTCAAGGATTTACCACCATTGGAGGAAGAATAATATGGCTGACAAGTCGGTGGATGAAGAAATCAAAATAAAAGCCCAGCAAGCTCGTAGGCTGGCCAGATATATGAGCAGTACTGAGGACTTAGTGGAAAACCAAATTCTCAAGGCCCAGCAAGAAGGGAAATTCGATAATTTGCCTGGGGCGGGGCAACCTCTTAAGCTGGAGGAAAATCCTTTTGAGCCAGCTGATATGCGTATGGCTTTTAAGATTTTAAAAGATAACGACTTTGCTCCTCGTTGGATTGAACTGGGTAAAGAAATAGATGCTGATTTACGCAGCTTTTGGGCAGAGGTTGATTATTTTAGACGCTATACTTTAATGATGACCGAGCATTCCGTAAACTCACTGACTTGGCGAAGGTACCAGCGCAAAAAGGAAAGCTTTTATTATGAGTGCCGACTCAAACTAGAGAAGATTAGCAAGAAGATTTTGGATTACAATTTGCATTGTCCTACTTTTCGATTAGGAAGGAGCAATATCACAGTTGAGGAGGAAATGTCGAAGGTAACCAATGTGATTGAATCGGCCCTCAAACCTTAAACTTAGAATGCATAATGAGTAGGTCAGTTTGGCAATCCTAACCAAGATAGGGGTGCTGTGCAATGCTGGCCTTTTTAGTTTTTGGAACAGTTCTGGTGCTGCTAGCGGGACTGTTGTATTTTATAAAAATAAGAGTCCATATCCGTATTATTATGGTAATTAATCAAAATCAAGGGCTTTTGGATAGTAAAATTGCTTTTTGGGGAAATGAAAAATGGCAAAAGCAGTATCATTTTCCCATATCCTTCCGGACAATCATGTCTTTTTGGCGGGAAGGGCTGCTCAAAAACAGGAAACAGCGACAGCTACCTGTTTGGCTCAGCCGTCTGAGTACAGCGCAAAAAATTGATTTCCTACTGGAGCTGCGTCCGATAATCAGCCGGTTGCTGGCAGCTGTTCATATCAAAAACTTATATTGGAAAACCGTTTACGGAGGAGAAGATGCTATGGACACGGCTTTAAGAACCGGTAGTATATGGGCAGTTAAGGGAGTTTTCAAAAGTATCCTGAGCAGTGTGAGCTGCCTGGAAAATATGCAAATAAGCGTTACTCCTGACTTTCACCAGCAGCGGTTATGGAGTCTTTTTTCGGGAATATTCCAGATGCGGCTGGTACATATTATTCTTGTAGGTGCTCATATTATAATTTGGATGGTCAGGGGGTATTGGCGTGGAAGCACAGCAACAAGGAGGAAATCAGTCCAATCATCCCATCGAGGGATTAATGAAAACTGCTATGCAGAGTATTAAGGAAATGGTAGATGTTAATACGGTGGTGGGGGATGCTGTAGAAACTAATGACGGCACTGTTATTATTCCCATTTCTCAGGTTGCCTGCGGTTTTGCGGCCGGTGGAGGAGAGTACGATGTACATGCTAATGGCAACAGCAGTGAGCTGCCTTTTGCCGGCGGCAGTGGCGCTGGAGTATCGGTAAAGCCGGTGGGTTTTTTGGTAGTGCGTATGAACGACGTGCGTTTACTTTCCACTAATGGGAATCCACTGGCTGAACGTATGGTGGACCTGGCTCCTCAAGTTATGGATAAAATAGAGGCTATAATGCAAAAACGCAGCCGTCCGCATGATGATCAGCCTCAGAGGGTACTATAGTGAACAGAATAGCCGTTTAGTACGAGCTGTTCTAATTTTTTCTGCCTTGTCATACCCTTCTACAAACGCGTAGGAGGGATTAGTTTGCTCAATATCATATGGCTTATCCTGTTGGCTTCCGGCATAGTGGTAGCGGCCTTGAACGGTAATATTGAAGTAGTGACGGAAGCTGCCCTGGGTGCTGCCAAAGGAGCGGTGGAAGTCTGTTTTGACTTGGTCGGGGTTATGGCTCTATGGTTGGGTATAATGAAGATAGCAGAAAAGGGCGGTTTAGTCACTGCTTTGGCTCGAGTATTACGTCCTCTCATGGTCCGGCTTTTTCCCAGTGTTCCTCCTCAGCACCCGGCTATGGGGGCGATTATCCTCAACTTAAGTGCCAATATGCTGGGGCTAGGTAATGCCGCTACTCCTTTTGGTATGAAAGCCATGCAGGAATTACAGACCTTAAACCAGAATTCAGATGAAGCCTCCACAGCCATGTGTACTTTTTTAGCCCTGAATACTTCATGTATAACTCTGATTCCCGCCACTATAATCGGGGTAAGACTCTCATTTGGATCCGCTAATCCTACCGAAATTGTAGGGCCTTGTATTTTTGCTACCAGTATAGCCATGACCATTGCGGTTTCTCTGGATTACTGGTTCCGTACCCATAGTCGCTGGCGGAGGCCATCTTAAAATGCTCTTTACTATACTGAATATTATATCCTCCTGGGCTATTCCTTTTCTTTTGCTGGTAATTCCCTTGTACGGCTACCTGAAAAAAGTACCCGTTTATGAGACTTTTGTTGAGGGCGCGGAGGAAGGGTTCATTACCGCTGTTAAAATAATTCCCTTTTTAGTAGGAATGATGGTGGCTATCTCAGTTTTCAGAGCCTCAGGAGCTATGGAATACTTATCTCAAGCCCTGATTCCCTTAACCAATTTGCTGGATGCACCTTCCGAGGTTTTACCTCTGGCCATAATGCGTCCTATGTCCGGAAGTGGAGTTTTGGGGATGGCTACCGAACTAATGAGAACTTATGGACCGGATTCCTTTATTGGTAGATTGGCTTCGGTAATGCAAGGTACTACTGATACTACTTTTTTTGTTTTAACCGTTTATTTTGGCTCCGTAGGGATTAAAAAGTATGGCTACGCTATTATTACGGGATTGACCGCCGATATAACCGGATTTATTGCTTCAATATATATTTGCAATCTTCTTTTTAGATAATAAACCAAAACCATTAAAAATTATGGCTGGGCATTACCTTAACAGGCTCCTAACCGGGCAGTTACAGATTATGATAGGGAGTGATTAGCGCCGGCAGAACGACGTAAATTGGTCTTAGTGTTTCTCCATGGAGAATCTGGTACTTTACCGTATTGATGCAAATTGTTACCATATATAATGGGATATAATAGGGATATGTCCTTGGTAACATGGTGAACAGCAATTAGAGCCCAGTCTTTTCCTTACCCTAATTATTTGCTGGTAATATAATCAATTAACTGAAATATATGCGGCACACAGGAAGCAGCTAGAAGGAGAGAAAAACATGGAACCAGTAGAAACGAAGTCGAAGTTTATTCATGCAGTTCCTAATTTCAGTGAGGGACGCCGAAAGGAAGTCATTGAAGCAATTGTTGAACAACTGCGCAACATTGAAGGGGTTAAACTGATTGACTATTACCCCGATGCTGACTTTAATCGCACGGTAGTAGAAGTAATTGGTAAGCCGGACCCCTTAAAAGAAGCCCTTATCAATATGGCAGGCAAGGCCGGCGAATTGATTAACCTGGAAGAACAGCGGGGCAGTCATCCGCGCATTGGCTCTCTAGATACCATACCTATTTTCCCTCTGGTCAACATCAGTTTAGAAGAATGTGTTACTATAGCCGAGGAAATAGGAGAAGAGATTTTTAAGCGCTATCAGATCCCCGTTTATTTTAGTGGGGAGAATGCCCGCAATCAAATGCGCAAAAGTCTTGACTATATCCGCAAAGGGCAATTTGAAGGGTTAAGGGAAGTAGCTCATTTACCAGAACGGGCACCTGATATAGGACCTGCGGCTTTGCACAAGACTGCTGGAGCTACCATTGTAAGTTCGGCTTTAACTGGATTGGTGGCTGTAAACGTGATTTTGGGAACTTCTGATTTAAACATTGCTAAGACCATTGCCCAAGCTGTACGCGGACCCAGCGGAGGTTTCAGCACCATACGTTCCATGGGCATGTATTTTGCCGAACGAGGCCAAGTGGCTGTATCCATGAATATGTTCGATACCCAGAAGACCCCGCTTTATAGGGTGTTTAATCTAATTGAAGCGGAAGCAAATCGTTATGGAGTCCCAGTAGTAGGAACCCAGATTGTTGGAACCCTCCCCCAAGAAGCTTTGGTCAGTTGTGCAGAATACTTTCTTAAACTGGAAAAATTCAATCGTGACCAGATAATAGAAAACCATCTGGTTGGACTCTAGTGAAGAAGGTTTGAAAAAATTAATACAACCAACGGTAGAGGATTCATATCCTCTGCTTTTTTATGTGTTATAAATAAAAGGGGCTATTAGGGGGCTGTCTATTGGTTAAGATAGACTTAACTAAATAGTATCATCTGAGATAAGTGTTATAGCAAGCGAGCTGACCGGCTTATGGCTTGATTCCCATTTAGGAAGATTTCGACAGTAGTAGTGGACATATACCCTGCAGAAGTGATTTAATAATGGGTAGTGCATGTGCAGTGTTCCAGCTATTTGTAGGTAATTGTGCCCTCTGAGCGCAGGAAAAGTTTGCAGGGCAAATGACTATAAATTAACTGTCGTTAGTTGAGGAGGCTAAAGTTATGAAAAGTGATATTGAAATTGCCCAGGAGTGCAGGATGGCTCCCATTCTTCAGATCGGACAATCAATTGGGTTGACTGAGGACGATCTGGAATTGTATGGAAAGTATAAGGCTAAGGTTTCCTTGGATGTATGGGAGCGCATCAAAGACAATCCTAATGGTAAGTTGGTACTAGTAACAGCCATCACTCCTACTCCAGCAGGTGAGGGGAAAACCACTACTACAGTGGGGTTAGGCCAGGCTCTTAACCGGATTGGCAAGAAAGCCATCATAGCTCTGCGGGAACCTTCCCTGGGGCCTAGTTTTGGTATTAAAGGAGGAGCAGCGGGCGGGGGTTATTCCCAAGTGGTCCCCATGGAAGATATTAATTTGCATTTTACCGGTGACATACACGCGGTTACTACTGCTCACAATCTTCTGGCAGCCATGTTGGACAATCACATTCATCAAGGCAACACTCTCAATATAGATCCTCGTCAGGTTGTTTGGCGCCGGGTTATGGACTTAAATGAGCGGGCTTTGCGTCATATAGTGATTGGCCTGGGCGGGCGTCTGGACGGTATTCCCCGGGAATCGGGGTTTGATATAAGTGTAGCTTCAGAGATAATGGCTTCCCTGTGCCTGGCAACAAGTCTGATGGACTTAAAAGAACGTTTTAAGCGTATAGTAGTTGCTTACACCTACGATGGCAAGCCGGTTACAGCTGATGATCTGAAAGCAGCCGGATCCATGGCAGTATTAATGAAAGATGCCATTAAACCTAATCTGGTACAAACCCTGGAGAATACTCCTGCTTTTGTCCATGGAGGGCCTTTTGCCAATATAGCTCATGGTGCCAACAGCATCATAGCAACCCGATTGGGGTTGAAGCTGGCTGACTACATGATTACCGAGGCTGGCTTCGGTGCGGACCTGGGAGCAGAGAAGTTCTTCAATATAGTTTGTCGTTATGGAAATCTAAAACCCGATGCTGTAGTACTGGTAGCCACTATAAGAGCCTTAAAAAACCATGGCGGGGTAGCCAAAGACCGTCTGGGTGAAGTTAATATGGAGGCTTTGGAAAAAGGAACGGAAAATTTACTAAAACAGATGGAAAACATACAGAAGTTCGGGGTGCCGGTGGTAGTGGCCCTAAACCAATTCCCCACCGATACTGGTGAAGAACTAGACTTCATTATTCGTCAGTGTGAAGGTTTAGGTGCGGAGGTAGCCTTATCCAAAGTTTGGTCTGAGGGCGGCGCTGGCGGAGAAGAGTTAGCATATAAGGTTGTGTCGGCTGCAAATAGGCCCAGTGATTTTAAGTACCTTTATGACGAGAGTCTTTCTCTCAAAGATAAAATACACTCAATTTGTACCGAGATTTATGGAGCGGAAGGTGTAAATTATACTGCCGAAGCTTCTAAAATGCTGCAACGCTTTGAGGAATTGGGATATGGGAATCTGCCGGTTTGCATGGCCAAAACGCAATATTCATTATCTGATAATCCTGACTTAAAAGGACGGCCTACAGGATTTGAGGTAACAGTCCGGGAAGTAAGGCTGTCAGCCGGAGCCGGATTCATAGTGGCACTAGCCGGTACCATAATGACCATGCCTGGTTTGGGAAAAGTCCCGGCAGCGGAAAAAATAGACATTATGGCAAATGGAGAAATTGTGGGACTCTTTTAGCAAAACAAGGGGTCAGGCTTTAGATTATCGAGAGCCTAACCCCTTTTTAGCTGTCTTTTGGTTATTTCGAGTTTATCAGAGCAAATAATTCTGCCCGCACTTCTGATCTGGTTTCAAAAAGTCCTCTGACGGCTGAAGTTACTGTTATGGACCCTGGTTTGCGGACCCCGCGCATGGTCATACACATATGCTCAGCTTCAATAACTACACCCACTGCGTAAGGACTAAGAGCATCATATATACAATCGGCAATTTGTGAGGTCAAGCGTTCCTGCAACTGGGGCCGGTGAGCATAAGCTTCAGCCACCCGGACTAATTTGCTTATCCCCACCACTTTTCCTCCTTTAGGGATATAAGCCACATGAGCTTTTCCGTAAAAGGGCAGCAGGTGATGTTCGCACATAGAGTATATGGGAATATCTTTCACCAGGACCAGTTCATCATGGTACTCTGAAAAGCAAACCTCAAGAAATTCCTTGGGTTCAGTACCCATACCGGAAAATATTTCTTCATACATTTTGGCTACCCGCTGAGGTGTGTTTAATAACCCTTCTCGTTCGGGATTTTCGCCGATGGCCTCCAGAATCATACGCACTGCTTGTACAATTTGCGGCTTGTTAATTTCCCGATTAGTCATTTGTTAGCCTCCGGTGTAAATAGATTAATTCTAATAATACCAAATAAACCCTGACTTATCCCATAAATATTTCTTTCTGATAGTATTAACATAGGTTTTAGTTCTTATCAAAGCCTGGTATTTTCAGGTTTTTCACTTGAAATACATGTTTATTCATGTCAGGATGATGGTGTAGCTAGACCTTAAAAATAGTGGCTTATTTATGTCAATATTGCTCAATAATATTTAATAGGGTAAGCATCATTGGGTCTAAGGATCAAGTCCTAGACTCTAATCGAATTAAACATCAAAAGGTCTAATTCCACTCTACTATAGATCTGAAAGGGAGAACCATGAGACTTGCCAAGTATTTAGCTCATGCCGGGATGGCTTCTCGCCGCAAGGCAGAGGAGCTAATTACCAGTGGCCAAGTGACCGTTAATGACACGTTGGTTGAGCAACTGGCTTTTTTAGTTAATCCGCACACCGACTGTGTAAAAGTAAATGGGAAACCTGTCAACCTGGAACCTAAACAATATATCCTCCTCTATAAGCCAGCTGGGTATTTGTCCAGTGTCACCGACCCCTTTGGCAGACCTACTGTTATGGATTTGATCCGTGACACCAGTGACCGTTTGTACCCGGTGGGCAGACTGGATTTTGATACAGAAGGTCTATTATTGCTTACCAATGATGGGGATTTTACCAACAAGATGATTCATCCTCGTCATCAGGTTACGAAGCGCTACCGGGCGGTAGTAAAGGGAAGAGTACAGCCCGGGGAGTTAAAACACCTGGAAAAGGGAGTTGAATTGGACGACGGCTGGACATCTCCAGCCAGAGTATGGCTGATCCAATCCGGGAAAAATGAAAGTACGGTGGATATTGAAATCCGGGAAGGCCGTAAACGACAGGTTAAAAGAATGTTCCAGGCTATTGGTCATCCCGTATTACACCTGGTACGTACAGGTTTTGGCAGCCTGGATTTAAGCGATCTGGCCATTGGACAATATCGATATTTAACTCTGGATGAAGTTGAGCAACTATTATCTTTAGCAGGTAGCCAGGCTGATAATGATAATGGTGGGGATATATCGTGAAGATTATCTTTACTGGTCCAGGTAAAGGAAAGACCTCAGCAGCAGCAGGTACTGCTTTTCGCTCCTGGGGGCAGGGCCGTAAGGTGCTAGTAATACTGTTTCTAAAAGACCAGCGTGTCAGTGGTGAATGGAAAGCGGTTAGCTGTTTGGATAGTCCGGGATTGGTGGTCAAATCCTATGGCAGGAAATGTCCTTATATTGGTCATTCCTGCTGCCCAGGTGAGCATGAATGCATTGTAGACCAGCAACGGTGGGAAATTAACGACGAAGAACAGGCCAGGCAGGGACTAGCCTTTGCTGAGCAGGAAATTAAGTCGGGACGGTGGAATTTAATCGTGCTAGATGAGATTCTTAATCTGTGGTCTATCTGGCCTGCTGCCCAGCCTCTAATTGTTGATTTACTGAAAAAGACCCCTCCTGATGTAGATTTAATACTAACGGGAAGAAACTGTACTCAAGAATTAGTTGAGCTGGTGGATTTGGTCACCTCTATGCAGCTGGTTAAGCATCCGTTTCATAGAGGGATTCAAGCCCAAAAGGGTATAGATTATTGATGAGCAGCCTATCAGAGTTCTATCTGCAGCGACTGGGTAAGCTTAGCCAACTGTTGACAGAGGCCAGCACTTTGCCAATTGAGCTCCATCACAGCGGACTGGTAATTTTTGCAGCTGACCATGGCATCAGTACAGAAGGGTACAGTGCTTTTGAGCCTTTAAGAACGGAGCTTTTAGTACGACTTCACCTGGAGGGGAAATCACCTGTTTCACGAATTCTAAGATGTATTGACAAACCGGAGATAATTGTCAATGCAGGATTGTATCGTCCCATATACCATAAAAGGCTAATAAACCACCCCATTCGCCGGGGTACCAGGCCCTTTTTAGTTGAGGATGCACTGACCAGACTGGAAGTAGAACAGGCTGTGCAAATGGGATTTTCATTATGGGATGAATTATCTGGGTGGCAGTTTGATATAATTGGATTAGGAGAGCTAGGAGTTGGAAATACTCTGGCTGCCGAAGCTCTTGCCTGTGCCATGCTGAATCTTGAACCGGAACAGGTAGTAGACAGGGGATCGGCGGATTATAAAGTTATTAGGCAAAAAGCCGATATTATAAAAAGGGCTCTTAAGCACCGGTATCCTGAGCCCCATGACTACAAAGATTTGCTGATGCGGTTTGGCGGGCTGGAGATAGCTGCTTTGACTGGTTTTGTGGTCAGAATGTTTACCTTGAACAAAATGGTCATCTTGGACGGCTTAGTTACTACGGTGGCAGCTGCATTAGCTTCTCTAATTGTGCCTGGTAAAACCGAACTACTTATTGCTCCCAGTTTGGCCGGTGAGATAGCCCACCAGTATTTGCTGGAAAAAATAGGGTTACAGGCTATATGGGATGGGCAGCTTAATTATGGAGAAGGATTGGCCGCTGCTCTAAGCGTATTTTTACTTAATATTTTAACTTAGGTGGCAGAGGAACAGAATTATGGTCATACCGATGTCTGACTCCGGTTAAAAAAACGAAACAGAATGGAGGCAGCAGGTCGATGAGCAAAATCCGGATGAAAGTCCGCTTTGATTACCAGGGTAAAACCCGCCAGGGCAGGTTATTTGGCGGAAAAAGCGGTGATCAGGTGGCCGAAGAACTACGTCAGCACAAGGTTTCTCTAATACGAAATGTGCCCATTCAAGGTATTTATATTGAAGATATAGATATGAGCCAGGAAGTATATACGGTCTTGGATGAAGTTACCGGTAAAATGACCTCGTTTGCACCGGTTACCATTACTTTTAGGGCAGATTCTTTGGAAGATGCAGCTAAGTTTACTATGAAGGAAGAATTCCGCACTATAGAAGTTTTGGAACCCGAGGAACTTACCTTATCACGTTTAGATACCGAAAGACTGCTGCTGAAAATATGTGAGGAAATGTTAAATTACCGGTCATATCTGGAACGTAAATTAGATAACTGGAGATAAAGGAGGAAGCCTGATGGGGAAGGTTTCTCTGGAAGATATTGTTCGAGCTGTAAATGACCTGCCGTCCTTGCCCCAGATAGTTCTTAAGGTTATGGAACTGACGGAAGATCCTGATTCTACTGTCCAGGATATTAACGGGGTGTTATCCCAAGACCAAGGACTGACCGCAAGAGTATTAAAACTGGCCAATTCCGCTTTTTATGGTTTCCCACGCCGTATTTCATCGGTAACTGATGCCACAGTATTGTTGGGATTCAAAACTATTCGCAGTATTGTATTAGCAGCATCAGTAAATGATTTTCTATCCCAACGAATGGAAGGTTATGCTCTGGAGCATGGTGAACTTTGGAAGCATTCCCAGTGCTCCGCCATGACTGCCCGGCTAATTGCCAGAAGGGTTAAGTACTCCAGCTTAGATGTAGCTTATACGACCGCTTTACTTCATGATATAGGCAAAGTCGTGCTCAATAATTATATGAAAGAAAGTTACCATGAGGTATTGGATACAGTAATGAAAGACAATGTAACCTTCTTACAGGCCGAAGAAGGCATCCTGGGGTTCAACCATGCTGAAGTTGGGGCTAAGATAGCTGAAAAATGGAATCTACCTTTAGAACTAGTAGAAGCAATTGCTTGTCATCATGACCTGGACAAAGCTCAGGTTAACCCAAAACTCACCGCCATAGTACAGTTAGCTGACGCTATATGCGTTACTATGGGTATTGGACTAGGGCTGGATGGCATGTTATACCCCATATCCCCAATGGCATTGGAAATACTTGATCTGCAGGAGGCTGATATTGAAAGTATTATAGCGGAAATGGTTGATGTTTGTGCTGATCAGCTAGGTTTTGATATCTAAATAATTAGTTATGCGAATAAAATATTCTCAACGGCCCATACGGGTCGTTTATCATTTTACCCGTTTCCCAGAACCATTACTCTATTGATTTTATCCATTGGCTGGGTTAAATTACTCATTAATAAATGAATCCTAGAAGAAAGAGGACTAGTTTTGGGAAGCATCAACATTTTTGCCGGTGGCTTTGGCAGTGGGAAAACGGAAATTGCTCTTAATTTTGCTATGGATAATCACGCCGAAACCCAAGATGTGGTACTGGCTGACCTGGACCTGGTTAATCCCTATTTTGTTTCCCGCCATATACAAGCAGAGCTGAACGCTCACGGTGTAAAATTGATGGCTCCGGAAGGAGAGCTTTCTTTTGGAGATATTCCCCAGTTACCTGCTCACCTTTTGTCTGAGGTACAAAGAGATAACCACTTACTGATTGATGTTGCTGGAGAAGATGCTGGTGGAGCAGTGATCGGCTATCTACATCGTCACTTAAGAGAACGGGACCCCTTGCATTTATGGCTGGTGATTAATCCTTTTCGTCCCTTTGCCCAGGATTTAAACGAAATTATTGAACTGGTAAAGCTGTTTGAGAATGCTTCCCGGCTACCCTTTACAGGTATCATAAGCAACCCTCATATGGCCGAAGAGACCACCCTAGACATTATCCGCTCTGGTCATCAGCAGGTGCTGGACTATTCTCGGGCTTTGCACCTTGAGGTAGGCTGGTTAACGGTGCGGGAAGAGTTTTATGAACAGCTTGTTCCTGAATATGGGTCGCTACTGAGAACGATTAAATTATATACTAGACCGCTCTGGTTGCAGGAGGACTAGTGGGGAGGAATGTAGTGTGGCTAAAGGCAGGGTAAGGTTCCGTGTTGAACGCTGCAAAGCATGTGAGTTATGTGTAAAGTTTTGTCCTAAAGAGGTTCTGGCTCTTGATAAAAATAGTATTAACCCCATGGGCTATCACCCTATTACAGCAGTGCGGGAGGACGCCTGTAATGGGTGCGGAATATGCGCTGTTATGTGTCCTGATTTAGTTATCGTGGTGGAAAGGGAGTGAAGGCATGAAAAAAATACTTATGAAAGGAAACGAAGCCTTAGCTGAAGGAGCCTTACTAGCTGGATGTCATGCCTTTTTTGGTTATCCCATCACCCCTTCCAGCGAAATTGCGGAATACATGGCGCGCAAAATGCCTAAACTGGGACGGACCTTTTTGCAGGCAGAAAGTGAACTGGCCGCCATAAATATGGTTTACGGGGCATCGGCTGCCGGGAAAAGAGTTATGACTGCCTCGTCGGGACCGGGAATCAGTCTTAAACAAGAAGGTATTTCTTTTCTAGCCGAGGCTGAACTGCCCAGTTTAATTGTCAACATATCCCGAGGTGGCCCAGGTCTGGGTGGAATACAGCCAGCCCAGTCTGATTATTTTCAAGCCACTCGCGGAGGAGGCCATGGCGACTACCGCATAATCGTACTGGCACCATCTGGAGTGCAAGAAATGATGGATTTTGCCATAAAAGCCTTTGCGTTAGCAGATCACTACCGGATTCCAGTAATGATTATGGCTGAAGGTACCCTAGGGCAGATGATGGAACCCATAGTTTTGCGAGAACCGATAACCGATATGCCGGATAAGCCTTGGGCTACCACCGGCTGTTATGGGAGAAAGCCAAACATAGTAAATACCCTGCATCTATCTCCGGAGTTTCTGGAAGAGCGTAATCAACACCTGCACCAAAAATACCAGTTGATAAAAAAACAGGAAGCTAAAGCCGAAACCTTTATGGTGGAAGATGCTGATCTGGTTATGGTTGCTTTCGGTCTGATGTCACGCATTGTTAAACGCTCGGTAATGGAAGCAAGAAAGCAGGGATTTAAGGTAGGCTTAATACGACCGGTGACTCTATGGCCTTTTCCAGAAAAGGTTTTTCAAGAAGCAGCAAAACATGCTAGTCAGTTCTTTGCCGTAGAAATCAGCATGGGTCAGATGGTTGAAGACATACGACTGGCTATTAACGATCGGGTGCCGGTAAGATTCTATGGTAGAATAGGCATGATTCCCAATCCCGAAGAAATTACGAGCCAAATAATCAAAGCAGCACAAGAGGAGGGAGGGGAATGAAAATTGTAGCACAAAAGCCAGAGAGTTTGACCGATGCTCCTTTTCACTACTGCCCAGGATGCACCCACGGCATTATCCATCGCTTGGTAGCAGAGTGCCTGGATGAATTAAAATTACGGGAGCAGACCATTGGGATTTGTCCGGTTGGTTGTGCAGTACTGGCTTATGATTATTTTAACTGTGATATGCTGGAAGCTGCTCATGGAAGAGCTCCCGCTATTGCTACCGGCATAAAACGCGTGCTGCCTGATCGCTGCGTGTTTACCTACCAAGGGGATGGAGACCTGGCTTCTATAGGTATGGCGGAGATTGTACATGCTTCAGCCCGGGGGGAAAACATTACGGTTATATTTGTTAACAATGCTATATATGGTATGACTGGGGGACAAATGGCACC
>DLUN01000117.1:7708-8514 GCA_003444615.1 Syntrophomonas sp. | reverse complement strand
GTTAATAATCCAGCTAACGTAATTCGGACTAAGAAATCTATAAAGAAGGCTCTGCAGATGCAAATGCAAAAAAAGGGCTTTACAATGGTGGAGATACTATCTACCTGCCCCACCAATTGGGGATTAAGCCCCCTAGAGGCCTTGACATGGCTGGAAGAAAACATGATACCCTATTACCCCTTGGGTGAGTTCGTGGTCAAGGAGGATGGATAGACGTGGAAGAAGTAAAACAAGTCTTGTTTGCTGGTTTTGGTGGCCAGGGTGTTCTTTCCATGGGACAGTTTTTAGCTCATGCAGCCTTAAGCACTGGGAAACACGTCTCCTTCGTACCATCTTATGGCGCGGAAATGCGCGGTGGAACTGCCAACTGCCTGGTGACCATTTCCGAAGAGGAGATCAGTTCACCCTTAACAGAAAACCCTTTAATGGCAGTTATCCTTAATCGCCCTTCCCTGGATAAATTCGAACCCAAGATCAAAGCGAATGGAATCCTGGTCATAAACACTTCCCTGGTTGACCGGCAAACGGAGCGGGATGATCTAGAAATTCTGGAGCTACCCATGAACCAGTTGGCAGAAGAAATAGGCAACCCAAGAGGCGCCAACATGATCCTCTTAGGGGCTTATCTGCAGAAAACTGGAGTGGTGGATGTTCAACAAGCTTTGCAACAGTTTGAGGTCATTTTTGCGGGAAAATCGAACCAGGTCATCGCCAAAAATCGAGAAGCATTTCTGGTAGGTGTAGAGTATGCCAAAACCAACTGGTGAGCCTGATCCTTTAGTTAAGTTAGGAAACCTGCTGCAAAG
>DLUN01000117.1:5008-7443 GCA_003444615.1 Syntrophomonas sp. | reverse complement strand
ATTATTATAGATGCTCCCGAAATGGAAGAAGAATTATTTAAGCGTAATGACTCCTTACGTTGTTATTATTGTAAACGCAGCCGGTTGGCTTATCTAAAGAATTATTTAGGGAACTTATCGGCAACGCTGTTGGATGGGTCCCATGTAGACGATCTTAAGGAAGATCGGCCGGGAATGAAGGCCTTAAAGGAGTGCGGGGTTTTCAGTCCACTGCTGGAAACCGGCTGGGACCGCTCCCTAATTGCCAGTCAATGCCGAGCCTACGATCTTCCCTTTACAGAACGGCCTACCGAATCATGTTTAGCTACCCGTATTAAGACCGGGCAACAACTGGATCCTGAGCTCTTGGAACGATTGGATATACTGGAAGAAGCCTGCTTAACTTTAGGCATTTCTTTGGTACGGGCTAGGTATAATAATGGGGAAATCCGCTTAGAGGTTAAAAGGGAAGAAATGGTGCTTGCTTTCGAAAAGCGAGAGGGTATAGCTAAAGTAGCTCACGATATGGGCTTTAAAACCATTGCCCTTGATTTGCACGGCTATGGTGGATAAGGGAGCGATAGCAAGGAGATTACATTATGAAACGGGAAAATCTCAAACAATTGTTACATCAAATCAAGACGGGTTTGATAGAACCCGAAGAAGTAGTGGATATGCTTATTAGCGAACCTTATACAGATATGGGGTTTGCCCAAATTGATGATCACCGTTCACTACGCGATAATTTCTGCGAGGTAGTATTCTGCCAGGGAAAAGAGCCGGGCCAGGTAGCGCAGATCATGGAGCATTTGTCAACTAGAAATGAACGCTTATTAGGTACCAGAGCCAGTGAAGAGGTTTTTCAGGCAGTGAAGCAAAGGATTCCTGATATTTGCTACCATAGCCAGGCTCGTTTGCTGTATCGCCCTGCTCCCGGTTGGTGTACAGAAGATAAGGTAGCGGTGGTGACCGCTGGCACATCTGATTTGCCGGTGGCTGAGGAAGCAGCTATATGTCTCGAAACCATGGGTGTTCCAGTGGTGCGATTATTCGATGTCGGTGTAGCAGGTATCCATAGAGTATTGCACAATTTGCCCATCATACGCAATGTTAAGGTGGTCATCGTAGTAGCTGGAATGGATGGAGCCTTGGCCAGTGTAGTAGGAGGGCTGACTCACCGTCCCGTGATAGCAGTTCCTACTAGTGTGGGATACGGAGTCAGCTTTAATGGGCTGGCTGCTTTGCTCAGTATGCTGAATACTTGCGCACCTGGAGTAGGGGTGGTAAACATTGATAACGGTTACGGAGCAGCAGCCTTAGCCCAGTCTATAATTGAGACCAATCATGGATAATCTTTCTGCCCCGGGCATAAGATAGTGGAGAAACTGGCCCGGGGGTGATCTTTTGCGTAAATTTATCAACAGGGTCGAAAAATATTTGATCCGTTTAATTACCTTAAGTCTGATAGCAGTAGTAGTGACTCAGGGCTTAATGACTAGCGAACCGTTTCGCTTATATCTTAGTTGGGGAGAACGGCTGGAAGGGCAGCTTTTTGAATATCCGGCCATAGCGGAAAACCCCAACCAGACACCGCCGGCTAAAGTGGTGTCTCCGGATGCCGTATTAACCATCGCCATAGAACAATATTCTGCTCTCCCCAAATCAATTATTCTGGTTAATGGCAGGGAAAGAGCCCGTTTTGACGACCGGCAAGTCAGGTTGGAGGTCATGGCTGGGGACACTATTGAAATTGACTCTACATCCTATGACTTCCCCATTAACTACCGGATCACATCCGTATCTGATAACTTGTCCTTTCCTAAAAAAGAGCAAACTTATACTGCTAACCAAAGTATAGTAATGGTGGGCAAAATTATAGTAAAATGAAAAAAAACACAGGGTGGTAGGTAAAATATGGTAATTGGCAGTAAGGTAGTTGCCACCTCCGCTATTAAGATGGCCTTAAGCGCCTCACGTCAGGAAGAGGCCGAATTAAAAAAGCAACTTTTCGAAGAGTGTGAAGTGCGTGCGGTAGCTGTAGATTACGGGGGAGAATTCATCGGTTCAGTAGGGAAAATAGTAGAACGGGCGGTTGTAGCTGCTAAACGGGAAAAAGTAATTAAAGATACTCATGCTGATGAGGGAGCAGTAGCCGGAGCTACCCGGGAAGCTATTGCTCAGATTATGCCCAAGGCCCTTGGGTTAAATGTGGGCGGGAAAATCGGTATAGCCCGTCATAATGATCATGTTAGTGTAGCTATCTTTGTAGGTATAGGCCTGCTTCATCTAGACGAGGTAGCCATCGGTCTGGGACATCGCGCTGTCAATTAGGAGGACTAGTTAACGATGTTAGTACGTGGTATTCGCGGTGCTATAACTGTAGAAAGGGATGAAAAACCACTGGTGCTGGCCGCCACCGGTGAACTGCTTAACCATATACAAAAGGAAAATGGTTT
>DLUN01000117.1:0-4692 GCA_003444615.1 Syntrophomonas sp. | reverse complement strand
TATGGGATGGGACAAAGTGCCCCTGCTCTGTTTTCAAGAAATTGAGGTGACTTATGCTCTGCCTCTGTGCATAAGAGTCTTGGTTTTAGTCAACACCGAGAAATCACAGGACGAAATACGCCACATCTACTTGAAGGAAGCCCAGCGTTTGCGCCAGGATCTTAATCCCAGTTAAAACAGTTTTCTTACTCGCCCATTACCTTAATGATAACCCGTTTACGACGCTGTCCATCGAATTCGCCGTAAAAAACTTCTTGCCAGGGACCTAGGTCGAGTTTACTATCCGTTACCGGAATAATCACTTCATGATGGAGTAGGAGACTTTTGAGATGAGCATCTCCATTGGTTTCTCCGGTGCGGTGGTGTTGGTAATCAGGCCGGAAAGGTGCCAGCCTTTCTAACATTTCGTCCAAATCATGCAGAATTCCGCTCTCATTGTCATTTACAAATACTGAAGCGGTGATGTGCATGGCACTTACCAATACCATGCCTTCCTGAATACCACTTTTTTGTACGGCTTTTTCCACCTGATCGGTTATACGAATGTATTGCCGCTTTTTCTCCGTATTAAACCAGAGATACTCAGTGTGAAACTTCACCGGTCTTCCTCCCTTCTACTGAGATTATTTGGGCTGTCGATCATATTTTAACTCATAAAGATCGCAGCGGCGATGTTTTAGCAAAGGCATCTCCCGCCGGACTTTTTCCATATAAACGGGATCAAAGGCAGCAGTGATCACTTCTTCTCCGGTACCTGCTTCTACCAAGATTTTACCCCATGGATCCACAATCATAGAATGACCCCAGGCGTGGTACGAAGAACTAAGGTTACGGGCGGGGGATGCTGCTGCCACATAGACTTGATTGTCTATAGCCCGAGTGCGCATCATCAATTCCCAAAAGGACGGACCAGAAGACATGTTAAAGGCTCCGGGAACCACTAACAGTTTAGCTCCTTCCAGGGCCAGAGCTCTGCTCCATTCGGGAAATCTAATATCATAGCAAATCATAACGCCAAAACGGAAACCTTGGTACTCCACTATGGTTAGATCATGGCCGGGAGTAATCACATCTGATTCCTTAAAAGTAATGACACCATCCACGTCAAACAGGTGAACCTTGCGGTGTTTGCCCAGAAGTTCTCCGCTCGGACCAAAGGTATAGCTGCTATTATAGATTTTTCCCTCTGTATCCAATTCTATAATTGAGCCTCCTACCAAGCAGATGTTATGACGGGCTGCTGCCCGGGAGAGCATTTCGGTAGAAGGGCCCGGGAATATCTCAGCATAATGCCTAAACCCAGCGGTTTCATAAGGGGCATGGAATACTTCCGGCAGAATAACCAGGTTGGCTCCTTTGTCTGCGGCCTGCTGGACCATTTTTTCTGCTTTGTGTAAATTGACCGATTTATCGGTCTGTACTTGCATCTGACAAATACCGATTACGATGGACTGCTGCATATAATCCTCCTAGCGGATCAAAATGTGATCTAATTGGTTCATAGCTAATCAGACACTTAATTTTATCATATTTGTCACAACAAAGGGATAGCCGGGGCCAAGCCTGAATTTGGGTTTGTGGCGTGATTGCATATACAGTTATTTTCAGTGTAAACTATTAATCAGGTGTAAGGGCAGTTGGGCGATGCATAATGCCTTTTACGTTAACCCGCTCCATTACCTCGGACATGAAATTATTTACCATATCATAGAACACTTTACTGAGGAGGTCTTAATGAATACCATAAGAAACACGCTAGTAGAAGTTGCTTATTCCGTTATACCTATTACAGCAATTATTTTCATAATTCAGATAGCCTTAAAGCTCCCTTATGAAGAACTTGTCCGCTTTGTCGGGGGAGCCATTC
The DNA here is from genome assembly GCA_003444615.1 of Syntrophomonas sp. GTDB lineage: Bacteria > Bacillota > Syntrophomonadia > Syntrophomonadales > Syntrophomonadaceae > DTU018. The sequence goes on along the minus strand of DLUN01000117.1, from coordinate 2,825 downwards.
TTGTATTTATAGGATTAGTACTTTTTTTACTAGGAACCAAAATAGGAATCGTTCCTATTGGCGAGAGAATTGGTGAGTATTTACCTCAAACAGGCAAACTAATCGTAGTTCTAATTTTTGGAACATTACTTGGCTTTGCAGTAACGGTGGCTGAACCTAATGTTCAGGTGTTGGCAACCCAGGTGGATTTGGCATCTGATGGGGCAATTCCTAAAACAGTACTGGTTATGTCAGTAGGTATTGGAGTTGCGATTTTCATTGCCTTAGCTCTGATAAGACTGGTTAAGGGTAAACATATAAACTATTTCTTGCTGCCAAGCTATGCTTTGGTTCTTTTGCTTGCCTTGTTCACTCCCGAACATTATGTACCTATCGCCATAGATGCCGGTGGAGTAGTTACCGGTCCCTTGGTTGTTCCATTTATTATGGCCCTGGGGGTAGGGATAGCCAGTGCCTTCAGCGGGAAAAGGGATAGTTTTGGCTTAGTAGGGTTAATCGCCCTTGGCCCTATCTTGGCGGTTTTGATTCTGGGGGTGTTATATAATTGATTTTGCTGAGTTTATTTGATGGCTTTGGCACCACTCTCAAAGAAGTTGCTCTGGCCTTAGGCCTCCTTTTTATTATTGTATGTTTCTTCCAGTTTTTCGTTTTGCGTTTACCTGGGGAAAGATTCTTGGCTATCATTAAAGGCTTCGTACTAACCTTTTTCGGAGTAGCTATTTTCTTGCAGGGAGTGTACGCTGGCTTTATACCCATTGGTCAGCAAATGGGGAGTGTTTTGGGCGAATTATCATATAACTGGATTCTGATGCCCCTGGGATTTGTTCTGGGGTTTGTGGTAATACTGGCTGAACCAACCGTGCATGTCATGATGGACCAGGTGGAACGAGTTACCAGCGGTTCGATACGTGGTTCATTATTACTTTATTCTATGGCTATCGGAGTTGCCATAGCGGTTGCCTTGGCTATGGCCAGAATTATTTATGGGATATCTCTGGGCTATATATTGATTCCCGGCTATATTTTAGCCTTCTTAATGACGCGCTATACCAGTGAGCAGTTTATTTCCATGGCATTTGATGGAGGGGCAGTAGCCACCGGTCCTATGACCGTGTCTTTCATGCTGGCCATGGCTATTGGAGTAGCCACAGGTATTGAAGGCCGGGATCCGGTTTTAGAAGGGTTTGGCCTGGTATCTTTAGTATTTCTGGCGCCTGTCTTAACGGTATTGGCCCTAGGAGTAATATATCGAAAACTGGCCCAAATTAATGATGATGAAGAGGCGGAAACCTGATACAATGAGCCCAAAGAGACAATTACTGAGTAATAAAAATGAGGGAGGATGCTTCATGGAAGGTATAGCCTATGATCTAATTGTTACGATTGTTAACAAGGGTCGGGCCGAAAAAGTTATGGAAGCAGCCAAGAAGGCAGGAGCAGAAGGGGGTACGATTATACCTGGCCGGGGCAGTGGCATACATGAAAAAGCTAAGCTGTTTGGCATTGTCATTGAACCCGAGAAAGAGATCGTATTAACTCTAATCCCTTCTGAGATTAGCCAAAAAGTACTGGACAATATACTTAAAGAGGCTGATTTGAATAAGCCTAACAAGGGCATAGCTTTTGTATTATCCTTGGATAAGGTAGCTGGAATTAACCACGATTGCCTTAAAAAATAGACTGCCCTGCTGAGTGATGAAAGTTTTAGCCCCGCCATTTGGACGGGGCTTTTTGATTTACCGTTCCCATTAACAAATCTTAGCTTATATTAAATCACGTTGGCGGGCTTCCCATTCCAGTTCATCACGAAAATCAGGATGAGCAACACTGATTATGTTTTTGACCCGGCGACGAAGGGATTGCCCTTTTATCTTGGCTACTCCGTACTCGGTAATTACGTAATCTGCACAGGAACGGGGAGTGGTGATTATTCCTCCCGGGGTAATCTGGGGAGCTATTTTAGAAATAATCTTCCCTCCACTCCCTCGGGGTTGCGCTGTAGACGGGGTAGCAATAATAGACACTCCTCCTCGTGATTGAAAAGCACCGTCGACAAAGTCTAGCTGTCCGCCTGGGTGAGTATACTGCTTGTAACCCAGGGATTCCGAACAAATTTGCCCGGTAAGATCTACCTGCAGGCAGGCATTGATAGAAACCATATTGTCGTTCTTGCCGATGATGTGGGGGTTGTTGACAAAATCGACGGGATGGAATTCAATGCCTGGGTTATCATCTATCCAGTCATATAGGCGCCTTGACCCCATAGCAAAGGTGAATATGGAACGGTGGGGCATGAAAGTTTTGCGGCGATTAGTCACAATACCTGCTTCCCAGAGATCTCTCATCGTGTCGCAAGCCATTTCGGAGTGAATACCCAGATCCTGGACATGAGTATCAAGAAAGGCTTTGGCTACAGCATTAGGAATACTGCCTATACCTAGCTGGATGGTAGAACCGTCTTTAACAAATTCAGCACAGTACCGGCCTATAGTCATTTCTTCTTCGGTTATATCGATTGTTTCCGGAAGAACGGCCAGGTCTTGATCATATTCCACAATTGCATCAATTTCCGAAATGTGGACATAGTTAACTCCCCGGCTACGGGGAACCTGATTATTCACTTGAGCTAAAACTACATAGCGATCATCGCCTTGCCGGCGCCGGCGGGCGGCATTTTTGGCAATAGCCAGGGTAGCATCAGCACCCAGACCCAAACAAAAGTAGCCATGCCTGTCCATGGGGGTTACCATAATCATGGCAACATGCATGGGACGGAAATTCTCATCGGTATATATCTTAGGCAGTTCATGAAACCGGTTGGGAGT
>DLUN01000190.1 GCA_003444615.1 Syntrophomonas sp. | reverse complement strand
AGGGAGGCTTTGCTAATTTGCCCATTATGGCCTATGCAGCCAAGTACTCTTCGGCTCTTTACGGACCATTTCGTGATGCGGCTGAATCTGCTCCTCAGTTCGGTGATCGCAAGACTTATCAAATGGACGGAGCGAATCGTTTGGAATCTCTTCGGGAGGTTGCTTTAGATATCGAAGAGGGAGCCGATATTGTTATGGTAAAACCGGCTCTAGCCTATCTTGATATTATTAGGGAAGTCAAAGATACTTTTAAGTATCCAACCGCAGCTTATCATGTGAGCGGTGAGTATGCCATGCTTAAAGCCGCTGCAGCTAATGGTTGGCTGGATGAAGAAAAGGCTACTTTGGAGATTTTGACCAGCATTAAGCGGGCTGGTGCGGATATGATAATTACTTATGCTGCACTGGATGCAGCCCGTTGGCTGAAAGGTTAGTTGGAGGAGGTGTTTTAAGCCGGGCAAAACCGTCTGGCTTATAAATATATGCTGGTTTCCTGGAACACCACCAATCAGTGCAATATGTTTTGTGACCATTGCTACCGTGATGCCGGGGCGCGTTTAGATGAGGAACTTACTGCCGATCAGGCGCGAGATTTGATTGACGGGATGGTTCGAGCCGGCTTTAAGATTATGATTTTTAGCGGTGGTGAACCCTTGATGCGCCCTGATATCTATGAATTAGCCCGCTATGCTACTGATAAAGGGCTGAGAGTAGTATTGGGGACCAACGGTACATTAATCACCGAGGAGGTAGCACAGGAACTTAAAAGGGCTGGATTCATGGCTGCCGGGGTAAGTCTCGATAGTTTGGATCCTAACAAAAATGATGGTTTTCGTAAGCTAGAACATGCTTTCGATCTGGCTGTGCAGGGGATGCTCAACCTTAAAAAGGCTAACCTGCCCTTTCAGATTCACACCACCGTGATGGACTGGAATGTTGATGAGCTAGAAAGCATAACGGATTATGCAATAGAGATTGGAGCTATGGCGCATCATGTTTTCTTTTTGGTTCCTACCGGACGGGGGAAAAACATAGAGGAGGAAGCCCTTCGGGTGGCGGCTTATGAAAAGACCATAGCTCGCTTAATGGAAAAACAGAAAACGTCTCCTATTGAAATCAAACCTACCTGTGCTCCCCAATTCATTAGGGTGGCGGATAAGAAGGGTATTCCTCTGCGATTCAGTAAAGGCTGTTTGGCAGGGATAAGCTATTGTATTATCAGCCCCAAGGGCGATGTTCAGCCTTGTGCATACCTTGATATTTCTTTGGGAAATGTCAAACAAACTCCTTTTGATGAGATTTGGAAGGAGAATGTTATCTTACAAAAGCTGCGAACTATGGAGTACGAAGGAAAATGCGGTATCTGTGATTACCGGGAGCGTTGCGGAGGCTGCCGGGCACGGGCTTATTATTATAGTAATGGCAATATTATGGCGGAGGATGAGTGGTGTCTCTATAATCCGCCAGGATGGGAAAGATAATGATGTTGACTTCTCTGGACCGGAAGATTCTCGATCTTCTTCAAAACGAGTTTCCTATTAGTGTACACCCTTTTCATGAACTTGCAGATATACTTGGTATTGATGAGGCAGTTCTGCTACAGCGCATTCAACACTTAAAAGATACCGGTGTTATAAGAAGAATAGGCGGAGTTATGGATACGCGAAGTATAGGTTATTACTCGGTATTGTGCGCCTGTGAAGTAGAAGAGGAGAGATTAGATCAGGTAGCCGCGCATATTAGTGAGGAACCGGGTGTGACTCATAACTACCAGCGCAATCACCGGCTGAATCTGTGGTTTACAATAACAGCGCCTTCTCAAAGGGAAGCGGAAGACACTTTACGGCGTCTAGAAAATGATTTGGGAGTCATAATACATACCATGCCAGCGGAGAAAGTTTATAAAATTAGATTAAGTCTGCCGATGGGGGAGGATGATTATGCTGACTGATACTGATATTCAGATTATTCAGTACCTGCAGGGGGATATTCCCTTAGAATCCAGCCCCTATACTCCCTTGGCGGATAGATTGGGAATCAGCGAAGAACAAATTGTACAGCGGATTCAATGGCTGCATGACCAAGGTTTGATCAGGAGATTAGCCGCGGTTCTGAGGCATCGGGAAGCAGGTTTTACAGTTAATGCTATGGTGGCCTGGCAAGTAGATGCTGATAAGGCTGATAAAGTGGGTACGTTTTTTGCCGGAGATGCCCATGTAAGCCATTGTTATTGGCGGCAGGTTCCTGAGGATTTCCCTTATAACCTTTTCACCATGATCCATGCCCGCTCACCCGAGGAACTGCAGGAGCGGTTGGAGAGATTGTCTCACTACCGGGACGTCAAAGATTACGTAGTACTGGAAAGTTTACAGGAATACAAGAAGACCAGCATGAAATTTTTTTAGTGTTATCAAGGGATGGAAATAGTATTAGGGGGAGATTGGTAAATGAACACTAGCAAGTCAGACGAATTATTTTCCATTGCCAATAAGTATATTCCTGGGGGAGTAAACAGTCCGGTGCGTGCTTTCGGGGCGGTACAAGGAAATCCTGTTTTTATTAATAAAGGCCAGGGGTGTCGCATATGGGATGTGGATGGCAATGAATACATAGACTATGTATGTTCATGGGGACCTTTGATTTTGGGCCACAGCTATCCGGCTGTGGTTGAGGCCATTCATGAGGCGGCATCGAAGGGGATCAGTTACGGAGCACCTTGTGAAACTGAGGTTGAACTGGCCCGGCTCATATGCGAAGCTATACCTTCCATGGAAATGGTGAGGATGGTTAACTCGGGAACCGAGGCGACTATGAGTGCTATTAGACTGGCCAGAGCATATACAGGCCGACAGCTTATCCTGAAATTTGAAGGATGTTATCATGGACATGCCGACAGCTTTCTGATAAAAGCTGGGTCAGGTATGATGACCACTGGTGTTCCTACTAGTCCTGGAGTTCCAGAAGTGTTGGCGGAAAAGACTTTAGTGGCTGTATACAATGATATATCTTCAGTCGAACAGCAATTTCGTCGTTATGGTCAGGACATTGCTGCAGTTATCATAGAGCCGGTAGCCGCCAATATGGGCTTGGTTCTGCCTGAACCTCAGTTTTTGAAAGAATTGCGCCGCATTACGGAACTGTATGGAAGCCTGTTGATTTTCGATGAGGTAATTACCGGTTTTCGCACTTGTTTTGGAGGATTTCAAAACCTTATAAATATCCGCCCTGATCTTACGACCCTTGGCAAAATAATCGGAGGAGGTTTACCGGTTGGAGCTTACGGTGGACGACGGGATATTATGCAAATGGTTTCTCCTAGTGGAAGTGTCTATCAAGCAGGAACCTTATCAGGAAATCCTCTAGCTATGGCTGCTGGGCTAGCCACATTGAAAGAGTTGAAAAATTCGGACTGGTATGATCGCTTGGAGGTAGTTACTTACTATTTAACTAATAAACTTAAACCAGTTTTTGAAGAGCACGATTATCTGTTTGAAATTAATCAGCTCACTTCTATGTTCACAGTGTTTTTTACCGAGAATGCGGTTAATTCATATGATCATGTCAAAACCAGTGACACAGAGTTTTATGGTCGTTTTCACCGAGCCTTATTAAAACGGGGAGTATATTGGCCACCATCCCAATTCGAAGTGTGTTTTGTTTCTTGCGCTCATGAATTGGAAGATGTAGATATTACCATTGAAGCCGTTGATGAAGCTCTGGATGAAGTTGGCCAGAGGTGAGATTATTGGTAGAAAACAGTTGGGAATGGTTTATTAGCAAGTTTGAAGACTTAAGCCGTATAGATTTAACCGCATATAAAAGACCACAGATGGAAAGGCGCATTAATAGTTTTATGCGCTCAGCTGGAGCAAGTGATTACAAGTCTTTTTTAGAGTTAATTAAAAATGATGCACCAATATATAAAAGGTTTCTTGAGCATATTACTATTAACGTGTCCGAGTTCTTTCGTAATGCTAACCACTGGAGCGTCTTGCAAAATCAAATTTTGCCTTTGTTGCTAGCTGACAGAAAATCATTGCGGGTATGGAGTGCAGGTTGTTCTACTGGGGAAGAACCATATTCACTGGCAATGATATTTAAGGAAAAACGCATACCCTTAACCGATAAAATTCTAGCAACGGACCTGGATCAGGACGTCCTAAACCGGGCTATGCAGGGTATTTACAGTTCCAAAGCGGTTCAGGGTATTCCCCCAGCATATCTCAATCGCTATTTTATCAATCAGGGTGATAAATATCAGGTCAGCGAGGAACTCCGCAGTATGATAACATTTAAACGGCACGATTTGCTGCGAGAACCGTTCGGCCATGGTTTTGACCTTATACTATGCCGCAATGTGGTGATATATTTTACTGAGGAGACTAAAAACCGCCTCTATCAACGGTTCACAGATTCACTAACTAATGGAGGTGTTCTTTTTATCGGCAGTACTGAACAGATATTTCTAGCCCGGGAACTGGGGTTAAAGACGATAGCCACCTTTTTTTACCAAAAAGGAAATTGAGCTTAGGCTGCTACAAATTTTCCACCTTTGCAGGAAATGCTACATATATAGCGAATCAATATTTTGATGTGCTATTTTTTTAGCCAAATATTTTTAAGTAAGGCGGTAATTTGCCGGTGGGCAACCGATAGAGATTCAACATGGGGGTGGTGGTGTAAATTTCTGTCATCAATTATGTCTGCGAGTTGTGAGGGGTTTAGGTTAGTATTTTAATGAACAATTAATGAGTTGGAAAAGGAGGAATGAACTTGAAGGTTCTGGTATGTGTGAAGCAAACATTTGACACCGAAGCCAAAATCGAATTAAAGGATGGCAAGATATCTGATGCAGGTATCAATCTGATCATTAATCCTTATGACGAAGTGGCTGTGGAAGGTGCAATCCAATTGAAGGAAAAGGGCATCGCTAAGGAAGTAGTGGTTCTATCAGCGGGTGCTGACAAAGCCATGGATGCCATTCGTACTGCCCTAGCCATGGGTGCTGACCGGGGTATCCTGGTGAAACAAGATACTGCTGCTGATGAATACCAGAGAGCTGTTGCCTTGGCAGCTGCTATCAAAGACGAAAATCCCGATTTAATCCTCGCAGGTCATGTCGCAGCTGATGATGGATCCTCACAGGTGCCTACCCGTATCGCAGAAATTCTGGGATTACCGCATGTAAACGTAATTACCAACATTGAAATTGCTGATGGCAAGGCTGTTTGCACTAGTGAAGCTGATGGCGGAACTCAGGTTACTGAAGTAAGCATTCCGGCGGTTATTTCCAGTCAGGTAAGCTGGAATGAGCCTCGTTATCCTTCCATGAAGGGTATCATGCAGGCTAAGAAAAAACCGGTCGCAACCATTGATGCCGTAGCTGCTGACGCCAAGTCTACAATTGTGGAATTCTCCCTGCCGCCTGCTAAGACAGCTGGTGTTAAGATCGAAGAAGATCCCGATGTTGCTGCAGCCAAACTGGGCGACTGGATGAAGAATACCGTTAAGGTAGAAGTAAAATAGTTTTGCCTGAAATAATGGTATGAGATATAAAGGAGGGTAATCGATGGCCGGAACTTGGGTATTTGTCGAACAAAGAGATGGAAACGTTCGTAAAGTTACCTACGAAATGATTTCCAAAGCTAAGACTTTTGGTGATGAAGTTAGTGCAGTGGTTTTTGGCAAAGGCGTTGAAGGCCTGGCTGCTGATTTTGCTAAATATGGTGCTGATAAAGTCTACGTTGTGGAAGGTGATGTATTTGCCAACTACAACACAGGTGCTTTTGTAGCCCAGATAGCAGCTATGATTCAGGAATACAATCCTAATGCTATCCTGTTTGCACACACTTTTAATGGCAGAGATTTTGCCTCCCGGCTGGCACAAAAGCTGGAAGCTGGTTTAGCAACTGATGTTATTGATGCTGAAATCAGTGCTGGCAAAGGAGTATTTACCCGTGCTATCTATGCTGGTAAAGCTCTTGCCAAGGTGGAAATTACTACCAGCCCCATTCTGGCAACAGTTCGCGCTGGTGTATTTGAAGTAGTGGAAGGCGCAGGTGCTGGCGAAGTAGTTAAACCGGCGGTAGCGGCTACAGATGCTGATGTCTATCAGACCGTTAAGAGTTTCGAGCCCACCGTATCTGCTCGGCCTGAACTTACTGAGGCTGATGTGGTGGTATCCGGCGGACGTGGATGTAAAGGTCCCGAGGGCATTAAAATAGTGGAAGAGTTAGCTGATCTTCTGGGAGCTGCTGTGGGTGGATCCCGTGCAGCTATTGACTCTGGCTGGCTGGGCCATGAACTTCAGGTCGGACAGACTGGTAAAGTAGTTAACCCCAACTTGTACATTGCTGCTGGAATATCCGGAGCCATTCAGCATCTGGCTGGCATGTCTTCTTCTAAGTTTATCGCCGCTATCAATACTGACCCCGAAGCCCCCATTTTCAATGTGGCTGATTTCGGCGTAGTTGGTGACCTCTTCAAAGTTGTACCGCTGCTGTGCGAAGAGCTTAAGAAATAAGGTCTCACACAGGGGGGGAATAAACGGTTATTACTGGATATGCTTTACGTATATCCAGTATTAACCTGTGGTTGTTTAAGGAGGGAAGTTTTCGATGATTTTTGGATATCATCCACTCGAAGGCGGCTATGATGTTCCCATGCGGATTGTAGGAGCCAATATCCCTTATGAATGGCTGATATATATATTCATGTTCATTCCGATAGGGGTTTTGCTGTATGGCATCTACAAACGTTATCAAGTCTGGACACTGGCCAAGGGAGAAATTCATCGTAATGATCAAGTAGGGGCCCGTATTTTATCATGGCTTGGCTATACATTTGCCCAAGCCAGGGTTATACGAAAACCACTGGCCGGCATGATGCATGCTCTATTGTTCTGGGGATTTTTAGTACTGGCTTTGGCTGCTGGGGTAGATGCTTCTCACCACTGGCTGGGATGGCCACCTATTGAGGGTAATCTTTATATCGGTTTCTCTTTATTCGTCGATGTTCTCGGACTGCTTGCCTTGATTGGGATTATCGGCCTGGCAATAGTTCGTTACATACAAAAACCGGATCGCCTTAATGATAACAAGGCCTCTGATGGCTGGATCATCCTGTTAGTATTTGTCGTTTTGTTCTTTGGCTTCGTTATTGAAGGCCTTCGTATTGCGGCCCAAATTAAGCTGTCTACTACTATGGAGCAGATTGCCTACGAACAGGTGGCATCTCCGATCGGATGGCTGTTTGCTATGCCTTTTGCCAACGCTTCTCTGGAACCGGTATTAATGTGGCACCGTATTCTTTGGTGGTTCCACATGGCAACTGCATTCCTGTTAATAGCCCTTATCCCATTCACCAAACTATGGCACATATTTTCCGGCATGCTCAACTATGTATTCCGCGACTTAGGTCCCTCAGCGGTACGCATGGTTGAAAACATTGAAGAGGCAGAAACTTTCGGTGTAGAGAATATCGAAGAGTTCGGATGGAAGGACTTGCTAGATTTAGATGCCTGTATTCGTTGTGGCCGGTGTCAGGAGAACTGTCCAGCCTATAATACTGGCAAGCAACTGAATCCTAAAATCACTCTTATTCAGCATATGAAGGAACACTTAGACGAAAAGGCTCCCTATTTGCTAGCCCTGAAGGATCAGCCTGAAGAAGCTGATGTAGTAGCTATGACCGAAGAAGCTGCTGAAGAAGTCAGCCCCATGGAAAAGAGCTTGCTTTACGACGTGGTTACTACAGATGTTATTTGGGACTGCACCAATTGCCGGGCATGCATGGAACATTGTCCCATGTTCATCGAGCACATTCCCAAGATTGTTGAAATGCGCCGTAATTTAGTGATGTGGCAGGGTGATATGCCTAATGAAGTGCAAATGGCTTTAACCAATATGGAGCGTAACTACAATCCCTGGGGTGTTGGTTTTGCTAACCGAGCAGCCTGGCTGGATGAGCGGGGTGTTCGGGAGATGGTTAATTTATTACCCGAGGATTGCGGAGAATTTGAATACCTGCTGTACGCTGGCTGCGCCGTTTCCTTCGATGATCGTTATAAGAGGGTGGGCGAAGCACTGGTTAAACTGTTAAATAAAGCAGGTGTCAGCTTTGGATATCTGGGTGTGGAAGAATACTGTTGCGGTGACTCGGCACGTCGTCTGGGCAATGAATACCTGTACCAGACTTTGGCGCAGCAGAATATCGACACCTTCAATAATTATGGCGTCAAGAAAATTATCGTGGTATGTCCTCATGGGTACAACACTTTGAAGAACGAGTATCCACAGATGAATGGAAATTACGAAGTATATCACTATACAGAGATACTGGCCAAATTAGTAGCTGAGGGCAAGTTAAAACCAGAAAAATCCTTGAATACCAGAGTTACCTATCATGACTCCTGTTTCTTGGGACGTCACAATCATGTTTATGACCAGCCGCGTAATGTAATTAAAGCAGCAGGTGGAAACATCATTGAAATTGATAAATCAAAGCAGTTTGGATTCTGCTGTGGCGCTGGTGGTGGACGGATGTGGATGGAAGAACACGCTGTTGAGGGTTATAAGAGAATCAATGACACACGTACCGATCAATTGCTGGCTCCCGCCCCTGAAATGGTAATTACTAACTGTCCATTCTGTTTAACCATGATCGATGACGGTGTCAAAGGAGCTGGAGCTGAAGAAAAGACCAAGGTCTTTGATGTAGCTGAAGTACTTTGGCAGACCATGCAGTAAAATAAATAATTATTATACGCTTACCAAAAGAAAACCTCCTCAACTGTTTTCGGGAGGTTTTCTTTTTTATTGGTAAGAAACCGAACTTGTTTGGTGAGTTTATTTCAGCAATGCTTTAAATTTCATTGCCAAAAGCTCTTGAACAATTCGAAAAAATGGAGTATAAATAGACTACATTTAGGCTGATAATGATAATCAATATCAAATAGAAAATACAACAAAATATATTTAGTATTAGTCTTTTAGGATGAAAGGTATGGATCCCTAACACTGAGGAGGTAAGATCATGGAGCAATTATGTATAGGTGCAATATTAGTTTTAGCCCTGGTGATTATTGTCAATAGAGTGAGGAAGTTATTTAACCAGGACTGTGGGGAGTGCAGCCAGGAATGCAATAGCTGCTGCCAATCTGCTATGCCCCAGCCTCGAGTAATTGAACTGGATAGAAACGGGGAGGAGTGATGGTAATGAAAAGCCTTAAAAATTTAATGCCTGGGGAAAAGGCCAAGGTAGCCAGGCTCGTCGGCAATGGTGCTATTAAAAGACGTATCATAGACATGGGGATAGTGCCTGGAGTGGAAGTTGAAATGGAACGTTATGCCCCCCTCGGTGACCCGGCGGAAATTAAACTGAGAGGCAATCACCTGTCATTGAGAAAAGAGGAAGCAGATGGCATTATTTTAGAATAATTAGGCGGAGGGAACCTTTGATGTCGAAAAAAACTATTACTATAGCTTTGGCGGGCAATCCTAATTCAGGAAAGACCACTATTTTTAACAATTTAACCGGAGCTCGTCAACACGTGGGTAATTATCCTGGAGTTACTGTAGAACGAAAAGAAGGCAGGGTAATATATAAAGGTTACGATATTAAAGTAATCGATTTACCTGGTACTTACAGCCTGACCGCCTATTCTCCAGACGAAGTAGTGGCTCGTAATGTGATAATCGAGGAGAAACCTGATGTAGTCGTCAATATTTTGGATGCTTCTAATCTGGAACGCAATCTGTACTTGACCACTCAGTTAAAGGAATTAGAGGTTCCCTTAGTATTAGCTTTAAATATGATGGATATTGCCGAGAAAAACGGCATTAACATACAGCATAACCTTCTATCACAGTTGTTGGGAGTACCCATGGTTACTTTGATAGGTACCAAGAATCAGGGAACCATGGAACTGCTGGACATGGCGTTAGAGAGTGTTCAAGGCCGTATAAATATGACTCCTAAAACGGTAAAGTATCGTCATGAAGTAGAAGAGGAGTTAGCCATCCTTCAAGGTATGCTGGCTGATAGTCAAGTGCTCAATGTTCAAGTGGCTGCTGGAAATGACAGCAGCTACGCGGGTAATCCAACTTATCCTTTACGCTGGCTGGCTGTGAAACTACTGGAATACGACCAGGAGATAGTGAGAAAGGTAAACAGCTGGGCTGGTGGTGAGAAGATATTGGCCGTCGTAGATAAAAGCCGGGATAGAATAAGAGAAATGTTACATGACGATCCTGAATTGGTAGTGGTGGATGGACGGTATGGATTTATCCGTGGAGCTTGCCGGGAAGCGGTTACTTTCACGGGCAGCGATCAGATTACTGTAACCGAATTAATTGACAAGGTATTATTGAATAGGGCACTGGCTTTGCCGATATTTTTGGGGATTACGTGGTTATTGTTTCAGCTGACATTTACTCTAGGAGCACCGCTAATGGAGTGGATAGAGGCCGGTTTTACAGCTTTGGGCGGATGGGTTGCCAACCATATGGATGAAGGATTATTGAAGTCTCTAATAGTTGACGGTATCATCGGCGGTGTAGGCGGAGTAATAGTATTCTTACCCAATATTCTCTTACTATTTTTAGGGATTGCCTTTCTTGAAGCCACCGGATATATGGCCCGGGCTGCATTTGTTATGGATAAGTTGATGCATAGGGTTGGTTTACATGGAAAATCCTTTGTACCTATGCTTATCGGTTTTGGTTGTACTGTACCGGCTATAATGGCTACCAGAACTCTTGAGAACCCTAAAGACCGTCTGGCCACTATTCTGGTAACTCCTCTAATGAGCTGTGGTGCCCGGTTACCCGTTTATACCCTGTTGATATCTGCATTCTTTCCCGCTAAAGTAGCAGGAAATGTTTTATTCTCCATCTATATCATTGGTATTATTCTAGCTATGTTAATGGCTAAGGTATTTAGGACCTGGCTATTGCGGGGAGAATCAGAACCTTTTGTTATGGAACTGCCCATTTATAGGCTTCCTAGTCTTAAAAACGTTCTTATGCATATGTGGGAAAGAGCTTGGCTTTATCTAAAAAAGGCAGGCACCATTATTTTGGCGGCTTCCATTCTCATCTGGGGACTGTTTACTTTTCCCACAGCAGACGTCAACGGCAATGAATATACCAGCGCAGCTCTACAGATGGAGCAGAGTTATGCAGGTCGTATGGGCAAGGCCATAGAGCCAGTACTTACTCCCTTGGGGTTTGATTGGAAGACTGGTGTTGCTTTAGTGGCTGGTTTTGCTGCCAAAGAAGTGGTGGTGAGCACACTGGGGACTCTTTATAGCATCGAAGATGAAGAAGCTTTAGCCGGAGAAGAAGACGTGGCAGTCAAGAGTTTTGCTCAGAGAGCCCGAGAGCAATCGGGATTTACTCCATTTACTGCCTATATATTGATGTTGTTTACACTGATATATATTCCATGTATTGCTACCATCGCCGTAATCAAACGAGAAACCAATAGCTGGAAATGGCCGCTTTTTACTGTTGGGTATACAATTGCCTTGGCTTGGATAGTGTGTTTTCTAGTCTATCAAGGAGGCAAAATAGTGGGATTGGCCTAAGCAAGATAGGTCGACCATTACTGAAGTGGACCTAGAGACAATAGCACCTTAAGGTGAGTCGGTAGAGACAATCCTGAAAGGCTGTCAATTGAGCCGGGGAGAAATGAAACCTGCTGGAAAACAATGAAGCTGTTATGAAATAAATACCCATTATCGGCAAGAAGGCAGATTTTGTTACCTAGTGGAGCTAAGAATTGAAATCCGAAGTGTATTGCAGGACCGGCACAAGAGGGGTACAATTATAATTGGTAAAGAATAATCATAGTATTCAGTAAATTATCAACAGGGCAACTTTCACAAATGAGGCATTTATTATATCAAAATCTATAACAATGTTTTGAGTAGTGGATAAATCAATCATTAAAGGAGGAATTTTATAATGAGTCGGG
>DLUN01000146.1:6568-11622 GCA_003444615.1 Syntrophomonas sp. | reverse complement strand
GTCGGAGATGTGTATAAGAGACAGGCCTGTCATTTTTTGCCGGTATGGCATTAGCGATTTTCAAAACATGAATAATTGATATATTTAATATACCTTATGGGTATACCTGCCCAAACTACGGGCTTTTTCAACATTCGTTACTCCCAATGGTGTAAAATGGATATAATAGCATTGTCGAAAAAGGGGGTATTTTAATGCTAGTGACTAAAGAGGCGCCTGATTTCACTGCGGAGGCGTTTTACAACGGCAAAGTCACCAAAATCAATCTATCTGACTACCGTGGCAAATGGGTGGTAGTCTGCTTTTATCCCGGAGATTTCACGTTTGTATGACCCACTGAGCTTTCACACATAGCCGTGGGCTATGATAAGCTTGAGGAATTGGGTGTTGAAGTATTGGCCATAAGTGTAGATAGTGTACACTCTCATAAGGTCTGGAATGAGACGGAACTGAGCAAAATGGTAGATGGGGGCATCCCTTTTCCCATGTTATGCGACCGGGGCGGTAGAATCGGCACCTTATATGGAGTATATGATGAAAAATCTGGCGTAGATGTTCGCGGCAGGTTTATAATTGATCCCGATGGAATCATACAGGCTGCGGAAATACTGTCACCCCCGGTGGGCCGCAATCCTCATGAATTGCTGCGCCAGATTAAGGCTTTTCAACATACTCGCGCCACTGGTGAAGTTATACCTTCTGGTTGGGAACCAGGCGATCCGACTCTTAAGCCGTCCATGGCTTTGGCGGGCAAAGTATGGGAAATATGGCAACCTCCTAAGGAATAAATTGACGCTAAAGCTCTCCTGGACATTATCAGACCGGGAGAGCTTTTTTATGGGAAAATTTAGAGCTTAATCCTAATAAAGAAGGAGTCCAAAAAATGATGCATAATTGGAGCAAAAGCCTGCAGGTCGCCTTAACCGTATGCGACAAAAATGGAGTCATTGTTGAAATGAACGAGCGCTCAGCCAAGTATTTTGCTGACCAAGGAGGATGGTCTTTGCTGGGACGTAGCCTGTTGGATTGTCATCCGGAGCCGGCTCGGTCACAGATTAAGGATATGCTGGTCAATCCCCGTTCCAATACCTATATAGTGGAGAAAAGGGGAGCCCGGCACCTGATACATCAGTCTCCCTGGTATGATAATGGCCAGTTGGGAGGGTACGTTGAATTCATTGTGGAGGTGGGTGATGAGATACCCATAAAGGTCCGCGGCTGATAACCCCAATTGTTTCCTTTAAGCAGTTTATACAGGAACCATTGGCATCAATTGCCATATTATGTAGTATATTCTGCTTTACAAAGGAGGAATTATAAAAGTGGGTTATCGCGACCATAGGTCCAAAAAGCGGGGATGTGCACCTCAACCCCATTTTTATCCTAAGCCCCGTCCCCGTCCCTGTCCGCCGCCGGCCCAAACCCATACTCATGAGTTTTTAGGGAGCACTCAGCTGGCTGGAGATATTCTCCATAATCACCGTTTTGCCGGAGTGTCCAGTGAGGCTATACAGAGAGGAAAAAGCCATACCCATGCCCTGCTGGTCAACAGCGACTTCTTTTTGTCTCACTACCATGAAGTAGCTGCGGAAAGCGGTCCGGCTATACCCGTTGGTGGAGGCAGACATGTGCACTTCGTCTGTGGTGAAACTACCTTTAATGCGGGTCATGATCACGAATTTATCTTTGCCATGTTAATTGAAGATCCCATCTCCGATGATAAACACCGGCCCAGGCATGAAGATAAGGACTACGAGGATGATTATTACTACGATGATTACAGAGATGAATGGGATGACAGAGACGACAAAAAAGACAGGGGAGACAGAGAAGAAGACGGGGATAGAGACAGAGTGAATACTTTTATCGAAGTAGAATAGCGCCGCAGGAGGAACGGTTCCCAGGGTCAGGACTTACAATACTCACTTATTAGTCGTTGGTCAGCCCTTGACCACTAATAAGCAATTATTAAAGGCCTGACCCTTTAGTATTGATATTCTACTTAGGTTCGTAATAACATCGTTTGGGCGAGTGTATTTTTTCCGCCTCTTTTAGTTTCTTGATAATCTTATCCACATCTTTTTTTTCTAACCCCGATAATTCGGCAACTTCCTTACTGCTTAAAGGTTTTCCTGCTTGCTTAAAAGCTGCCATAACTTTGGCTTCATTGTCCATCTGCACTGCTCCTTTCAAGTCCGATGTGTCAATAATTATGTAAGATGGATCCTGGGCTTGTCAACTTTTGGCCTCCGTTATCATCCAAATCGGCTAACGTCACGTGGCCTGACCTTCAGGTGGCATTGCTGTGAAAGTGTTCCCCTACGTGTCATTGCGAGCGCGTGGCAATCTCTATGTCGATGCTAACGCTTTGCAGGAGTGTTAGCCAGCTCGCTCCAAGACTCCTCGCCTGCAACACATCGGCTTACTTCGGTGCGAAGCGGACCGCTCAGAATTCGGCATCCATGCACTCAGTCCTCGCTGCGTAAAACTCTGTTTTGAGCGACCCTTCGCAGCCCTCAGTTTCGCCGTGTGTTGCAACGGTTCGTCGTACGTCGCTCGCCCGGCTAATACTCCTGTTAAAGCCGACCAGCAATGTTTTCATTCATAAAAACCCTTTACTTATTTACCATACTAAAGTAAAATGGATGTCGAGACTTTAACCATACTTAAGGGGGATGAAACATTGAGGAGACGTTTGGCGCTGATAATGGTATTATGCTTGGCTATGGGGCTGTTTGTTGGCTGTGGCCAGGCTGACAACGGGGCAACACCCGATCCAGCCGACACTGATACCTCTTGGCAGGAGATTCAGGACAAAGGCTATTTTGTCATGGGATTGGATGATGCTTTCCCGCCCATGGGTTTCCGGGATGAAAACAATGAAATAGTTGGTTTTGACATTGATATGGCCAAAGAAGCTGCCTCCAGACTCGGTGTGGAGGTTAAGTTCCAGCCTATTTCCTGGGATGCCAAAGGGGAAGAACTGAACAGTGGTAACATCGATGTGATTTGGAACGGATTCACTATTACGGAAGAACGCCAGCAGGAATTCCTGTTCACCAAGCCCTATATCGAAGATCATCAGATTATTGTAGTCAGACCTGATTCTACTATTAACACTAAAGCTGATTTAGCCGGTAAAGAAGTAGGCATCCAGGCTGGCAGCAGTGCCATTGAAGCGGTAATGGCTGATGCTGCTACCTACGAAACCATTAAAGACGATTTAAGGGAATTTGACACCAATGATATGGCTCTGCGCGATTTGGCCGGCGGTGGTCTGGAAGCAGTTGTAGTTGACGAAGTAGTGGGTCGCTACTATATCTCCAAACATCCAGGTGAGTATAGAGTTCTGGAAGAAAACTTTGGCTTAGAGGCATTTGGCGTTGGCTTAAGGCTTACTGACAAGGCGTTTCTAGCTGAACTGGATAAAGCCCTTGATGAGATGAAGGCGGACGGCACTGCTGCCGAGATATCCAAAAAATGGTTCGGAGAAGACATAACAAAGAAATAGAAATAAACGCAGCACTTTTGATAAAATTAGCATGACAGGCTACCAGTTAATCTGTTAGCCTGTCTTTATATGCAATTGTTCATGCAAGTAAGGGGATGCATATGGACTATGTAGTGTCAATTCTGCCCCAGATGTTCCTGGGCTGGTTGGTTACCATGCAGATTTTTGCGGTAACCCTTTTGTCCTTGCCTTTGGGTGTTATTTTAGGTATAGCCCGGCTATCTAAGTTTAAGCCTTTGGCCTGGTTTATGGAATGCTACGTCTGGATTTTTCGCGGAACTCCGCTTTTATTACAGCTGTTATTTTGGTATTTTGGCTTAATGGCAGTGGGTGTGCGCATAGAAAGGGAAACAGCTGTGTATATGGCCTTTATTCTGAATTATGCTGCCTATTTGGCCGAGATATTTCGTTCTGGTATTCAATCTATCGACCGGGGTCAATATGAAGCTGCTGACGTGCTGGGCTTAAGTCGTCGTCAAACCATGACCCAGATAATACTTCCTCAGGTGTTTAAGCGGGTGCTGCCTCCCATAGGTAATGAGGTTATTAACTTGGTTAAAGATACGGCGCTGGTATATATCATTGCCATAAGCGAGCTTTCCCGGGTAGCCAGAATTCGTGCCGTTACTGATGATACCCTGGTTCCCTTTGCGATAGCAGCAGTATTTTACTTATTGATGACCGCCATTGTACAGCGCTTTTTCAAGTGGGTGGAAGCGCGTCTGGACTACTACCACTAGGAGAGAGATATATGTATGTACTGCAGGCTAACGATATTTACAAGAGTTTTGGTCAGCTGAAAGTTCTCAAAGGAGTGTCCCTGGAGGTTAAAAAGGGAGAAGTAATTGCTATTATCGGTCCATCTGGTTCGGGGAAAAGTACCCTTTTGCGCTGCCTGAACCGTTTGGAGACTATCGACCGGGGCACTATTACCATCACTGGTGAATACATGGTGAAAAGCGAGAAAGACGGGCGGGCAGTATACAGCAGTGAAAAGGATATAACCCGATTGCGCCGTAAAATGGGCATGGTTTTTCAGAATTTTAATTTATTTCCTCATAAATCAGTTTTGGAAAACTTAATGATAGCCCCCATGCTGGTAAACCAGGTATCTGCTGACCAAGCGGAAGAGACGGCCCGTAACCTGTTGGACAAAGTGGGACTGGCCCAAAAAGCTAACAACTACCCCTTCGAACTATCGGGGGGACAGCAGCAGCGAGTGGCTATTGCCCGGGCATTGGCTATGAACCCAGATATCATGTGTTTTGATGAGCCTACTTCCGCTCTGGATCCGGAACTGACTGGTGAAGTTTTAAGGGTTATGCGGGATCTGGCCCTGGAGCACATGACCATGATCGTAGTGACCCATGAGATAGGTTTTGCGCGGGAAGTAGCCAACCGAGTTATATTTATGGATGAAGGACTGATCGTGGAACAAGGCACTGCTTCTGAGGTGCTGCTAAATCCCCAGCAAGAAAGAACCCAATCCTTCCTGAGTACTGTTCTGATGGCACGCTAATAGAAGACAGGGGGACTTTAACTT